>NZ_JABUMQ010000254.1:0-17117 GCF_013336645.1 Myxococcus sp. CA039A
GGGGTGAGGCCCGCGCCCGCCAGGGAGAAGTCGAGGGGGCGGCCGGGGGGCTCGGCGGTCAGCTTCAGCCGGCCCCGGTGCGGCACGGCGGCGCCGGAGGTGAAGAACCAGACGGAGTTCATCTTCCGCCCGTCCAGGGACAAAGGGTCGCTCAGCTCGCGCCGGTCCGGGGTGCGGAAGTCGTCGTGCAGGTCGAAGTAGCGGGCCGCGCGGTCCGGGGCTTGCGCGGCGCGGCGGGCGGCGGGTGCTCGGCGGGCGCGGTCCGGAGCCTCCTCGGAAGGTACCTCGCCGCCGCGTGGAGACCCTTCGTCGGAGCTCGGACCCGGGATGCTCCGCGCGAGAAGCCGGAGCGCTTGGGTGAGCCGCCTGAACATCCGGCGATGTTACTTCGCCCGTCCCGGGTGGGAGCGAGCGGAACGTGAGGGGGCCCGGCCCGTCGCCCCCTCCGCGTCCGGCCGGCCTGTGCACTACCAGGTGGTGTGCAGCGCGTACTGGCCGGCGCGGGTGTCCAGGCTGAGGAAGGAGAACTGGCCCTCCGAGCAGGTGCCGCTGTTGAGAAACAGCCGGCTGCCGTGCTCCACGCGCATGCCCAGGTGGGTGTGCCCGGTGACGACGATGTCCGCGGCGCTGTCGCTGGCGCGAGCCAGGGCCCACTGCTGGAAGGTGCAGCGCGCCGGGTCCGGCACCGCGTGCATCAGGCGCGCGTCCATGGCCTGGAACATGCGGAACATCGCGCGCAGGTGCATGCGCCGCAGCCACGCGCCCGTCCACACCGCGGCCTCCGAGAACCAGCGCGCCTTGCGGATGACCCAGTCGTGGTGGTGCCCATGGGTGAACAACATCCTGACGCCGTCGGCCTCGAGCACCAGCTGCTCGGGCGCGCCGAGCACCGCGCCGGCCACCAGGTCATGGTTGCCGTGGATGTAGTGGTACCTCGGCTCGGCGAAGCGGCGCACCAGCTCCGGATGGGCGGCGCGCGCGGCGGCCAGCTCGGCCGCCTGGTGGCCAGGAGCCCGGGACGTGAGCGTCTCGAAGATGTCGCCCAGCAGGACGATGCGCTCGAAGTTGCCTTCCAGCACGCGCAGGAAGCGGGCGAAGGCGGAGTCCTCGTGGCCGAAATGGTCCGCCACGTCGCGCCTGCCCAGGTGGAGGTCCGAAATCACCGCGATGTGCATGGCATGTCCCCTCCCGTGGATTTGCAAGGGCGGGGCCGGGGGCGGCGGGCCGCGAGCGGCATGATTCGCCCGAGCGGGTGTGTCGCGTGGCTTCCCAGCCTGGGGCGTCGAGTCGTCCCTTGGTGTCGAGGCATGCTGCTCCTGGCGATTTCACCGCCGACTTCGTCCCGAAGGAACCGGACCAGGGCTTCCCCGCAACCCTGCGCACGCGCGTCCCATTCGTCCACGACTGAAGACCTTCTTTTGTCGCCCCCGGATTTTCAGCGGCTCGGGAATCGACCCTGACGCGGTGATGACGTGCCGGGCCGGGAGTGGGGTGGCCGAGCAGCGCATCCTCGCCCTGGACCCCTGTCGAGGCGACGCACGGCCTCCCGCTTCGCGGTGACGGGCGCCGACCGCGCGTGGGCCGGTGGACCGCTCCGTCGCTTTGATTTGATTTTGTGTTAATTGGACACTAAGTATGTGTCGAAGGTACACGAAGCAGCGAGGGCGGGCGCATGGTCATCGGGTACATGAAGGCGGCACCGACGTCGTATGTGATGCAGTTCGAGGGGGGACAGGTGGTGCGAGAGGGGGCGGGGCTCTCGTTCTTCTACTGGAAGCCGTCCGCGACGCTGGTGAGCGTGCCGCTGTCGAGCGTGGACGTGCCCTTCGCGTTCAACGAAATCACGCGGGACTTCCAGGCGGTGACGCTGCAGGGGCAGCTCACGTACCGGGTGGCGGACGCGCGCAAGCTGTCGTCGCTCCTGGACTACTCGCTGGGGCCGTCGGGGCGGCACCGCTCGGAGGACCCGGAGAAGTTGCCGGAGCGGCTGGTGCAGGTGGCGCAGGTGCGGGCGCGCACGGTGGTGCAGGGGATGGCGCTGCGCGAGGTGCTGGTGGGGGCGCAGACGATTGAAGCCCAGGTGCTGGCGTCGCTTTCGGCGGCGGAGCCCATCCGGGCGCTGGGGGTGGAGGTGATGGCGTTCTCGCTCCTGTCCGCGAAGCCGACGCCGGAGATGGCGCGGGCGCTGGAGGCCGATGCGCGCGAGGGCCTGCAGCGCCAGGCGGACGAGGCCATCTACGCGCGGCGCAACGCGGCGGTGGAGCAGGAGCGCCGCATCAAGGAAAGCGAGCTGGCGACGGAGCTGGCCGTGCAGGAGCGGCAGCGGCAGATTCGCGAGGCGAAGATGGCGGGGGACATCGCGGTGGAGGAGCAGCGCTCGGCGCTGATGGAGCGCTGGGCGCAGAACGAGAAGCAGGCCGCCGACGCGCGGGCCTACGCGCTGGAGAAGACGCTGGCGCCGGTGCGCGGGGTGGACTGGAAGACGCTGATGGCCACGTCCGCGAGCGGCGGGGACCCGGCGCTGAACATCGCGCTCGCCTTCCGGGAGATGGCGGAGAACGCGCACCGCATCGGCGAGCTGAACGTGTCGCCGGACCTCTTGAACTCGCTGATGAACGCGGGCGCGAAGCCGCCGAGGGACACCCCTCGGAATGCCACGCAGGGGCCTGCCCGCGAGCGCTGAGTCACCACGAGGGGAGGGCCGGGCCATGTTCGAGAAAATCCTGCTCGTCACCCGCCGCACGCGGCTGGCGGGGCTGGTGGAGCGCTTCAACACGAAGAAGCAGGCGAAGTTCTACGTGGAGCACGCCGGGCAGGACTTCGAGGAGTTCGAGCGCGAGGACGAAGCCTACGTGCGCGCGGTGGACCGGCTCCGCGACTCGCTGGACGTGGGGCTTCCCGTGCAGCACGTGGACCGGGGCCTGGTGCCCACCTTCCTCTTCAGCGGGAAGGAAATCGTGGTGGTCGCCGGGCAGGACGGGCTGGTGGCGAACGTGGCCAAGTACGTGGGGGAGCAGCCGCTGGTGGGCGTGAATCCGGACCCGGAGCGCTTCGACGGCGTGCTCCTGCCCTACGAAGTCGCGGGGGCGCGTGGCGCGGTGCGCAAGGTGCTCGAGGGCAAGGCCCGGCTGCGCGGCGTCACGCTGGCGGAGGCCCGGCTGGAGGATGGGCAGCGGCTGTTGGCCTTCAATGACTTGTTCATCGGCGCCCGGACGCACGTGTCGGCGCGCTACAGGTTGAGCCATGGCGGACAGGAGGAGTCGCAGTCGTCCAGTGGCGTGCTGGTGTCCACGGGGGCGGGCTCCAGCGGGTGGCTGTCCTCAATCTTCACCCTGGCCCGGAGCCTCACCGCGCAGACGGGCGGCGTGCCGGGCGCGCCGTGGCGGCTGGGGTGGGAGGAGCCCCGGCTGGCCTTCGTGGTGCGCGAGCCCTTCGTGAGTCGTCACTCGGGCGCGGAGGTGGTGGGCGGCTTCGTGACGGAGGAGCAGGAGCTGGTGCTGGAGTCGAGGATGCCGTCGGGGGGCGTCATCTTCAGTGACGGGATGGAAGAGGACTTCCTGGTTTTCGGCGCGGGGGCGCGGGCGCACATCCGTCCGGCGCGGCAGCGCGCGCGGCTGGTGGTGGGCTGAGCTTCACGGGGGCCGTGTTCCTCGCGCTATGGTGAGGCCTCACGGACGCTCGCGGCGTCCCGCGCTGGAACACGCACGAGGAGAGGCTCATGGCCAGGACACTCGCGGTGATGACGTCTGGCGGGGATTCGCCGGGGATGAACACGGCGCTGCGCGCCCTGGTGCGCGTGGCGGCGGTGCGCGGCGTGCGCGTGCTGGGCGTGGAGTTCGGCTACGAGGGGTTGATGGAGGGCCGCTTCCGAGAGCTGACCCGGCCCGACGGCGAGGGTGGCCCGCTGGTGCCGGAGCCGGAGCTGGATGCGAGCGGCCAGTTGGGGGGAACCATCCTGGGCAGCGCCCGCAGCCAGCGCTTCATGACGCCGGAGGGACGCGCGGACGCGGCTCGGAGGCTGGAGGATTTGTCGGGCCTCGTCGTCATCGGCGGCAACGGCAGCCTCACCGGCGCTCACCTGCTGGCGCGCGAGTGCAAGACGCCCATCGTCGGAATCCCCGCCTCCATCGACAACGACATCGGCTGCAGCGCGTCCGCCATCGGCGTGGACACCGCGCTCAACACGATTGTGGAGGCGTGCGACCGCATCTCCGACACCGCGCGCGCCCACCGTCGGGCCTTCATCGTCGAGGTGATGGGCAGGCACTGCGGCTACCTGGCGATGGCGGCGGCCGTCTCCGCGGGCGCCGACGCGGTGCTGTTCCGGGAGCAGGGCAGGGGCGAGGCGGACATCCTCCAGGCGCTGGAGGACCTGGTGCGGCGCAACCTCGCGGAGGGGCGCACCAAGCGCCGGGTGCTCGTGCTGAAGGCGGAGGGCGTGGAGCTGCCCACGCCGCTGCTCGTCTCGCGGCTCCAGGAGCGCTTGAAGGACCTGAAGGGCGTGGAGGCGCGCGGCATGGTGCTGGGCCACCTGGTGCGCGGCGGCAGTCCCACCCACCATGACCGGATGATTGCGGGCCGGCTCGCGTTCGCCGCCGTGGAGGCCGCGCTGGAGGGCGCCACTGACTTGATGGTGGGCTGGCAGTCCACGGTGCCCGGCGGCCAGACGACGCCGGACCCGTACGTGAAGCGCTATCCGCTGGAGCAGGTGCTGGCGGAGACGGCGGCGCTGCTGGATGGCAGCAGCCCCGTCACCCAGCGGCGCGTGCGGATGATGGAGTCCGTGCAGGGCGTGCTCGCGCTGTAGCCCGCGCGCGAGCGCCCCGTCGCGCCTCCACCTCGCGACCTATGTGACAGTCACGACGACTTCGGGGCACTTCAGCGCCACGTCGTGGTATTCGCCCGCGAGGGCGGGGACCTTCGCCTGGTCGGAGGTGACGTCCATCAGCGGTCCCCGGAAGGTGATGCGGTAGGTGCCCGGCTCCTGGAGCCCGTATGCGAGCGCCGCGTCCACCGTGCCCTCCACCGACTCCCCGGGGGCGATGGTCGCGTAGGAGGACGCATCCGGTGGCCCGCGCTTCATCATCGGACCTCCGTAGGAGAGCTCCGCCGCCGAGTCCGCGCGTGTCACCGTGAAGATGTTGTTGCGGATGCCTTCCAGTGGCGTGTGCCACTTGAGCACGTACAGGGGCTCTTTCGTGGGGTTGGTGAGCTTGAACACCAGCTCCACCGGCTCACCCGCCTTCACCTGCGTGGGGCCGCTCAGCGAGCACTCCAGCGTCTTCGCCACGGCTGCCTCCTCCTGTTGCCGCGCGTCCGCTGGCGGCGCTGTCTCTTCCTTGCGCGACGCACAGCCCGCCCCGGTGATGGCCAGGGTCAGCAGCGCGATGCGGCCCACATGTCCACGCGTCATGGTTTCCTCCGCCCTCGGAAGACGGCGTGGGGCCCGAGGCCTCGCGCCGCCCGGAAAACAAAACGGGGGCGCCCGGCCGCGCCCCCGCTTCGCGTCACATCATGTCACTGGAGGCCCGTCACTACTGCGCGGGCGTGTTCTCCGCGAAGTACTCGTGGCTGTCCGCGTTGTCGCGCGCGTTCGTCGGGCTGGAGTTCGCCAGGCTCTTGCAGGCGCTCTGTCCGTAGGCGTGGTCGTCCGTGTCCGCCACCACGGTGAAGTGGCTGATTTCGTGAATCAGCGTGCCGGCCTTGGAGTCCGTGCCCGTCGCGGGCGCGGGCCAGAAGGCGTTGCACACGTAGATGCGGTAGGGACGGTTCTTGTAGACGTACGCGTAGGCGCTGTCCGTGCAGCCACAATCGACGATGACCGACTGGTTGTTGAAGCCGCTCAGGATGGCGTTGAAGTGGTTCTGGACGATGGTCTTGTTGGCCGCGCTGTACGTCCCGAACCACGTGGTGTACCGGAGGTACGGCGGCACTCCATTGACGAGGTAGTTGATGGAGTTCGTGGACATCGTCTTCGCGTTGGCGAACGCCGTCGTCACCTGCGTCGTCCGCGCGGCCGTGCAGTTCGCGGTGGACAGCGCCATGGAGGAGACGGTGCCGTCCTGGTCGGCGCCCAGGTCGACGAAGGGGCGGCCCTCGACGAAGAGGTTCAGGCTGTCCGAGCGCAGCTGGGAGATGCCCTCGTGGCCCACGGTGGAGTCGTGCGCGTCCGAGTCGTAGCGCAGGCTGTAGTTGCCCGTGCGCGAGAAGTCATACGTCTCGCCCAGGTCCACCGTGTACGAGACGCTCTCGCCCGCGGCCATGCGCAGGAAGTCGCTCTCCACCGGCGTGGCCCACTTGTAGTGCCGGCCCTGGTACTCCACCGCCGCGCCGTCCACGGTGATGGCGAACAGGTCCTCCTTCAGCCCCTCCGTGGGCGTGTGCCACTTGAGCAGGCGCACCGTGTCCTTCGACACGTTGGTGAGCGTCACCGTCACGCTCACGCCCTCACGCGCGGCCAGCGACTGGCGCGGCGTGGACAACTTCACGGCGACATCTCCGGCGACCGCGTCTCGCGCCGTCTCGCCCTCGACGGGAACCTCTCCCGCCCGCTCCTCTGGCGAACCACAGGCACCCAGCAGCGAGACACTGACAACTGCACCCATCCACCAATTGAGGCGACCACCTGAGCTGAAGCTCATGTCGGACTTCCTTTCGGGGAATGCTTGGGAGTGACTTCGCGGAGTGCGCGGCGGCCCTCATTCAGAGAATGCGGTCCTGTCGCGGTATTCTGCTTATATCTCTTCCCAAGGAATCCCGTCCAGGCCCCGACACGTGGGCGTGGTTAGGGGCGCGCGTACGACACGAGCAGCGCCACCATGCACGCGGCGTAGCCGAGGACGACGGGGCCGAGCGCGAAGAGGACCGTGTCGTAGAAGCTTTCGGGTTGGGTGTTCATGGCCGTGTTCCTTGCGTCGTGCCGCGCGGTCATCGCGTGGCATCCGGACACAAGAGCAAGGCATGGGCCACGGGCTTTACGCGGGCGGAAACCCAGGCGCTTCGCGGGGTTGGCGCGGTGGAGCGGGGGTGCGCTGCCCCGGGGGCCGCGCAACGTGTTCGCGCATGGGACGCGCCCGTGCGGCCGCGACATTCCGAGGCGCGCACCCGCGCATCCACCGCGTCACTTCCCTGTGGCGGGAGCGGCTTCACCGGCGAGCGAGCGGACGAGCTCCAGGGAGCGCCGCACGTGTTCGCCCACGCGAATCTGGGATTCGAAGCTGTCGCGAATGACTCCGGCGCGGTCCACGACGAACGTCACGCGGCCGGGGAGCATGCCCAGGAAGGAGGTGCCAACGCCGAAGGCCTGGCGCGCCTCGCCCTTCTCGTCGCTGAGCAGCACGAAGGGCAGGCGGTGCTTGGCGGCGAAGCCCTGGTGGGACGCGGAGGAGTCACCGCTGATGCCCACCACTTCCGCGCCCGCCGCGACGAAGTCCTCGTACTGGTCTCTCAAGCCGCACGCCTGCACGGTGCAACCCGGCGAGTCGTCCCTCGGATAGAAGTAGACGACGAGCACCTTCTGCCCGGCCAGGTCGCGCAGGCGCACCGGCTGGTTGCCCGCTCCCGGCAGCGTCACGTCCGGCAGCGCATCCCCGGCTTTCAGCAGCTTCTGGTTCGCCACGCAGTCCTCCCGCATCGCCGGAGGTGGGGCCCGGCGTGCCCCAGGTGCGGCAGTCAACCATGCCCCGAGGGGAGGGGCGAGCTTGCGGACGAGCCCTCCCACTGAGTGGGGTGCCTGCACCCTCGCTGCCCGAGGGTGTGGGGGGCGTGGGCGCGCGCTTGTTGGCGCGAAGCATCTCCACCACCCCCGCCGCATCTCATGAACGTGGGGGATGCGACGGCGCTCCCCCGTCCGGCAGGCGACAGCCCTGCGCGAGGCCGGACCCGAAATTTCGGGCACGGGAGGCAATGGCGTCTTACCTTTCGAGACAAGACGTGAGAGCTTATCTAGGGTACAGGGCGGAAACTTTCGCCGGAGTTGCGCAACGTCGTGTTCAGGCGTAGGACGCGATCTCCGGGGGGTTGGTCAGGAGTGAACATGGTCGGCCTCGTCGTCGCATCGCACGGGCGTTTGGCGGAGGAGCTGGTCTCCACCGCGGAACAGATCGTGGGGAAACTCCCCGCGGTGGCAACCTGCAACATCGAGCCGGGGACTCCTGTCGAGGACATCCGCGCGAAGATGAAGCAGGCAGTGTCGCGCGTGGACACCGGTGACGGTGTCATCATCCTCGCGGACCTGTTCGGAGGTACGCCTTGTAAGGAGTCGCTGATGATGTGTCAGCGCATGAACCTGGAGGTCCTGGCGGGCGTCAACCTGCCCATGCTCCTCAAGGCCAACTCGCTTCGTTCCGAGCAGCTCACCCTCCCTGAGATGGCCAACCAGCTGGCATCCCATGGTCAGCGCAACATCACCTGTGCATCCGCCCTGCTTCGCGAGGCCCAGCAGCAACCGCGAACTTGACGGACCCGCGCGGGTCGGCGATTCGAGACTGCCGTGATCACCCTGGTCCGCGTCGACAACCGCCTCATCCACGGCCAGGTCGTCGAGGCCTGGCTGCCCCACCTCAAGGTGTCCCGCGTCGTGGTCGCGGATGACGAGGCTGCTTCCAGCCCGCTCATCCGCGCCGCCATGGCGCTGGCGGTGCAGAGCGCCATCGAGGTGCAGATTCTCCCCCTGTCCCAGGTGGACTTCGCGGCCCTGTCCAAGGACGGGGTGCGCACGCTGGTGCTCCTGCGCGACGTGGCCTCCGTGCCCTTCGCGTACGCGCACGGGCTGAACCTGGGCGAGCTCAACCTGGGCAACGTCCACTTCGGCACCGGCCGCCGGCAGGTGTCCCCGTCCGTGTTCCTGGCGGAGGCGGAGCTGCGCACCCTCCAGCAGCTGGCGGAGCAGGGCGTGCGCGTGGAAGCGCGCGCGGTGCCGGCGGAGAAGCCGGTGGAGCTGCCGGACCTGTCCGAGCGGTGGGCGAAGGCCGGGTGAGCGCGTGAGCGTCGTCTGGACCCAGGTGGCGCTGGCGGGAGTGTGGGGCGGACTGGTGGCCGTGGAGCGCAAGGCGTTCCTCCAGGCCATGCTGTCCCGGCCGCTCGTGGCCGCCACCGTCATGGGGCTGCTCCTCAATGACGTGCCCTCCGGGCTGGGCGTGGGCCTCTTGCTGGAGCTGTTCTTCCTGGGCACCGCCAACCTGGGCGCGGCGCTGCCGGAGAACGACACGCTGGCGGCCACCGCCACCAGCGCCGCCGCGGGCACCATCACCCTGGCCTCCGGCGCGGGCTCCACGCCGGCCATCTGGTCCCTGGCGGTGCTGCTCTTCATCGGCATGGGCCGGGTGGGGCGGCGCGCGGACCGGCTGCTGGAGGGGTATACGGCGAGGCTCGCGCGCGTGGCCCTGTCGTCCGCGGAGGCCGGCGACCTCACGCGCGCCATGCGGCAGAACCTGTGGGGCATGTGGCCGCACTTCGTGGTGTACGGCGTGCTGACGTCGCTGTGCGCGCTCGCCGGCTTCTTCGTGGAGCCGCTGCTCCAGGCGATGCCCCCCATGCTCGTGCGCGGGCTGGCGTGGGCGTGGCCCGCCATGGCCTCCGTGGCGGCGGCCATCGCCGCGCAGGGCAGCCACGCCAGGCGCGCTCCGCTCTACGCGGCGCTGGGCGCGGCGGCCGTGACGGTGACGGTCGTCTTCTTCCTGCTCCAGGAGCGCACGTGAGCGCTCCCGACGCCCCGCTGCCCTGGACGGTGCTGCTGCGCGTCTTCATGCGCTCGCTCTTCCTCCAGGCCTCGTGGAACCCCAAGGGCATGCAGAACCTGGGGTTGGCCTACGCCGTCTTCCCCGCACTGGAGCGGCTGTACGCGTCCGGCGCCGCGCGCGAGGAGGCCGTCCGCCGGCACCTGGTCTTCTTCAACACCCACCCCTACGTGGCCGCGGCCATCGTCGGCGGAGTCGTCTTCCACGAGGAGCGAATCGCCCGGGGCGAGGAGACCCCGGACAAGGTCGTGGCCTTCAAGGCGGCGCTGATGGGGCCGCTGGCCGCGCTGGGGGACGGCTTCTTCTGGCTGTCGCTCAAGCCCGCGGCCGGGGCGGTGGGCGCCGCGCTGGTGCCGCTCATGGGGCTGTGGGCGGTGCCGGTGTTCCTGGTGTTCTACAATCTGGTGCACCTGCTCCTGCGGGTGCGGCTGTACTGGCTGGGGCTCACCCTGGGAGACCGGCTGGTGGAGGCGGTGGCGCGGGCGAACCTGCCAGCCCGGGGGGCGCGGCTCAGGACGGTGGCGGCGCTGTGCGCTGGCGGGCTCGCGGCCTGGCTGGCGGTGTCCTTTGGGGCCAACGCGGGTGGGGCGCATGCGCCCCTGCTGGCGGCCGGGTGCCTGGCCCTGGGGGTTGCATCCTACGTGCTGGTCAGCCGTCGGGTGCCCAACTACGTGGTGCTCTACCTCGCGGCGATATTGGCCGGCGCGGCGGGTGCCTTCCTTTAAGACGAGAGGTAGGAGTCGCGATGGCAACCGAGGCTGTAGGAACATACGAGATCATCAACGAGCTGGGGCTCCATGCCCGGGCGGCGGCGCAGATGGTCAAGGTGGCCAACCGCTTCAAGAGCGACGTCCTCATCGAGGCCCAGGGTCAGCGGGCCAACGCCAAGTCCATCATGGGCGTGCTGATGCTGGCGGCGGCCCAGGGGGTCCAGGTGAAGCTGACGTGTAAGGGAGACGACGCCGAGGCGTGTCTCCAGGAGCTGGCAAAGCTCATCGCCGACCGTTTTGGCGAGTCGAAGTGACGGGTGAGAATGAAAATGCGGTAGGACTCGGAGGGAAGAAAGACACGTGAGCAGCCAGGCCACTCCCACACTGAGGTTGATGGGCATCGGCGCCTCACCCGGCGTGGCGGTAGGCCACGCCTTCATCCTGGACCGCAAACGCATCCGCACGCCGAAGCTGAGGCTGGCGGAGGCGGAAGTCGAGCCCGAGCGGATGCGGATGAAGACGGCGGTGGACTTGTCCGACCGCCAGCTCGCCGAGCTCAAGGATCAAATCACGCGCACCGAGGGCTCCGACCACGCCCTCATCCTGGAGGCGCATCGGCTGATGCTCCACGACCCGATGCTGGTGGACGCCGTCAACCAGCTCATCGTCGAGGACCGCATCAACGCCGAGTGGGCCGTCCGCCGCGTGGCCCGCAAAATCAAGCACCTCTTCGACAACATCCCGGACGAGTACTTCCGCGAGCGGCGCTCCGACGTGGACTACGTCGCCGACCGCATCATCCGCAACCTGATGGGCCAGGTGGTGGACGAGGAAGTGGAAGTCCCCGCGGAGGCCATCGTCGTCGCACATGACCTGCCCCCGGCCGACGCCGCCATGATGGCGCGCAGCGGTCGGGTGGCGGGTTTCGTGACGGACCTGGGCGGCCAGACGAGCCACACGGCCATTGTCGCCCGTGCGCGCGAGACGCCCGCGGTGGTGGGCGCTGGAAGGGCCAGCGAGCAGATCTCCCCCGGGGACCTGGTGGCCATGGATGGCACCCGGGGCATCATCCTGGTCAACCCCACGGAGGAGCAGCTCCAGAGCTTCCGCGAGGAGCAGCGCCGTCACCAGGAAGCCGAGCAGGTCGCGCTGGCGACGAAGGATTTGGAGGCCATCAGCACCGACAGCTTCCGCATCCGGCTCAACGGGAACATGGAGTTCCTGGAGGAGATTCCGTCGCTCCTGGCGCACGGCGCGGAGGGCATTGGCCTGTACCGCACCGAGTTCATGTTCCTGGACCGGAAGACGGCGCCGACGGAGGAGGAGCACTACCGCGCCTACCGTCAGGTGCTGGAGGCCATGGGCGGGCGCCCCGTCACCATCCGCACGCTGGATTTGGGCGGCGACAAGGTGCCGGGCAAGACGAAGCACGAGAAGGAGCCCAACCCGGCGATGGGCCTGAGGGCCATCCGCTACTGCCTGTCCAACCGCGAGCTGTTCCGCACGCAGTTGCGCGCGCTCCTGCGCGCCAGCGTGCACGGCAACCTGCGGCTGATGTTCCCCCTCATCTGCGGGGTGAGCGAGCTGCGCGAGGCCCGGAGCGAGCTGGAGGCGTGCCGCACCGAGCTGGGCCGCGCGGGGTTGCCCGTGGGCAAGCGCTTCCCGGTGGGCATCATGGTGGAGACGCCGAGCGCGGCCATCATCGCGGACCGGCTCGCGCAGGAGGCCGACTTCTTCTCGGTGGGGACCAACGACCTCATCCAGTACTCGCTGGCCATCGACCGCCAGAACCGGGAGGTCGCCTACCTCTACCGGCCGCTGCACCTGTCCGTGTTGCGCATGCTGGAGACCATCGTCGGCGCGGCGAAGGCCGCCAACATCCCCGTGTCCATGTGCGGGGAGATGGCGGGAGACCCGCTCTACACGCTGGTGCTGCTGGCGCTCGGCTTCGACGAGCTGTCGATGACGTCCGGGCAGATTCCGGCCGTGAAGCGCTTCATCCGCCGGGTGAGCCGCGTGGACGCGGCGGAGCTGCTGCGCGAGGCGATGGAGCTGACCACCGCCGAGGAAATCGAGCGCTTCATGCGCACGGAGATGGACCGGCGCTTCGTCGACACGCCGGACCGCGCGCCGGAGCTGACCGGTGACGCGCCTTCCGGGCGCACCACGGGCTGAAACCCCCACGCCCTCGGCCGGGGCGTGGTGCGGGGGCTTGCCCGTCTGGCTGCCCGGCGGGTGGCCCATGCCGGAGCGCGTGGGCCATGCCCAGCTTTCAAGTCAGCAGGTCGAACACCTGACCTGGGAGGCGGGCGTGTTCAATCCAGCGGACATCCAGAAGGGCATGACGGCGCGGGACAGGGACGGGGAGAACCTGGGCCTCATCGTCTCCGTCGACGAGATGGGCTTCCTCATCGAGAAAGGCAGCTACTTCCCGAGAGACCACCGGGTGGCCTTCTCGGACGTGTCGGACATCGACCGGGACGACGTGTACCTGCGCGAGGACCTGGCGAGCCTGCCAGGGGTCCGCCCGGACGTGCTGGAGGCGCGCGGAGAGGCGGCCCGCCACGCCGTCCTCCACCATGACGCGACGGGCGCGCTGGGCGTCATACCCGGAGACCTGGACCGGTAACCGCGCTTCAGTCCGGGCCCTCCTCGTCGGGGCGGTCGGAAATCCCGCCCTCCACCTTCAGCCCCTTGCGGACACGATGTCGTCGGATGGCGCGCTCCAGGGGGCGCAGGCCCGCGAGCGCCAGGAACGCGATGACCACCGTGGTGCCGGCCGCCCAGTGGAAGCCCATGCCGGTGGCCAGCCCCACGGACGCGGTGAGCCACAGGTTCGCCGCCGTCGTCAGGCCCTTCACCTGGCCCTGGTCGCGGATGATGGCGCCCGCGCCCAGAAAGCCGATGCCCACCACCACCTGGCTGGCGATGCGGCTGACGTCCGCGCGCGAGCCGTCCGGGGAGTCGCCGCCCAGCGTCCACTCGACGAAGACGCTGGCCAGCGTGAAGAGACAGGCGCCCAGGGAGACGAGGATGTGCGTGCGCAGCCCGGCGGCCTGCCCCCGCAGCTCCCGCTCCAGGCCGAGCACGGCGCCGAGCAGCGCCGCGACGCCGAGCCGCAGGGCGATGAGTGTCTCGTCCACGAGGGACGAGCCTACTCACCCAGCTCGATTTTCTCGTCCTTGTCCGCTTCCGTCAATTCGGGATTGGGCAGCGTCTCCAGCGTGGCCGCCAACAGCTTCGTGGTGGGCACGACGTAGGGGGCCACTTCCTCGCCCAGCTCCTCGCTGAACTTCGTCACGCGCGCCGCGTAGTCCTCGTCGCGAGAGCTCCAGCTCCCCGCCGCCTCCGCCGCCCAGACCTCCTGGCCGTCGGTGCACCGCAACAGCTGGGCCTTCACCTCGGCCTCCGCGCCGTCGCCCTTGAGGCTGACACTCGGGTCCAGCCAGAGCACGCCCTCCACGCCCTCCACGCACAGCCCCTTGAACGTGGTGTCCGAGGGCCGGCCCGGCAGCGCGACGTTGTCCTTCACGATGAAGTCGCGGTTCTGGTTCACCCATTGGCGGGCGATGAGGCTCCACAGCTCACCCACCGCGGGCTTTTCGTCCGGGAGCGGCTGCGCCACCACCACCAGTCGCTTTGTCGCCTTGCGGTCCACCTGCGCGTAGTCGCCTCGTACGCGGTGCGTCTTCACCGCGGAGCAACCCGCCAACAGCCCCAGCCCGAGCAGGGGCGCCCATCGCATCATCCTCATGATGTCCCTCTCCCGGCCCCCTTCGGGTGAAGGGGGCCTCGTTACCGCGCCGTTGCGTGACGCGTACCGCGTGCTTCAGGCCGCCCGCGTCGAGCTGTCCTCGCCGCCGCCGGCCTGGGGCGCATCTCCCCCCGGGGCCGACTCGCGCCGCCGCCGGTCATGCATGAGCTGCATCACCGCGGCCAGCACCGTGAAGGACACCACCAGCGTGGTGATGAGGCCGATGCAGGCCACCATGCCCATGGAGCGCAGGCCGTTGTGCTTGGCGGCCAGCAGCGCCGCGAAGCCCGCCACCGCCGTCAGCGTGGAGGACGCCACCGCCGCGCCCACGCTGCGCAGGGCGACGAGCGGCGAGGTGCCTTCCAGGAAGCGATGCAGGAGGTACAGGCCGTGACTCACCCCGAAGCCCAGGAGGATGGGCAGGATGATGATGTTCATGAAGTTCAGCCGCAGGCCCGTCAGCGACATGATGCCGAGCATCATCGCCACGCCCACGCCCAGCGGAATCACCGACGCCAGCGCCAGCTTCGCGTTGCGGAAGTCCAGGAAGTGCATGGCCAGAATCCACAGCGCCGTGAGCACCACCGTCACCTTGCCGTCCCAGAGGACGATGCGCGCCAGCTTCGCGTAGAGCTGGGTGGCGCCCGCGGCGCGGAACTCCTTCTGCGCGGTGGGGCCCGGCGGGTCGAAGTCGTCCTTGTCGAAGCGGCCCGGGTTGTACGTGACGGGGATGCCGCGCGTCTCGTCCGCGAACTGCATCATCTTCTGGCCGTCGAACAGGTCCACGCTCGAGTAGATGAACGTGAGGTAGCCCTTGTTCTGCGCGGTGGGCAGGTTCTTGAACTGGGCCTTGTAGTTGTCCGGCACGCCGTGCACGTCGAAGGGCTTCGCATCCAGCACCTTCATGAAGAAGGTGGCCTTGTCCTGCATGTCCGGCGGGAGCGCGGAGATGGAGAAGCCGCGCGCCTCCAGGTTGGCCATGTCCTGCTTCCACTCCTGGAGCACTTTCTCGTTCGCCTTCGCCGTCGCCTCGGGCGGCACGAAGGTGAAGATGCTCACCACCTGGTCGATGGACGGGTACTTGTGCGCGTTCTGCGTCAGCTCCCGGTACACGCCCTCCGCCTCGTCCAGGTCCTTCGTATAGACGGCCATCGGGTCGCTGGAGATGTTGAAGCGGACGTTGATTTCGTCCTGCAGCAGCACCGACGACATGCCGTCCGGGATGAGCGCGCGGGTGTTGTAGTTGAAGCCCACGCCGTGCTTCACGCGGTCGAAGAAGCTCAGTGCGCCCTCGGGCGGCTCGCCCGTGCCCGCCCAGGGGACGGCGGCGGCGCAGATGAGCGCGACGATGGCGGTGCTCACGCCCAGCACCAGGCCGGGACGGGGGATGCGCAGCTCCTGGCCGCTGATGGCGGAGTTGACCGGCGGCGGCTTCATCTCGCCGATGAGCTTCTTGGGCCACTCCGGGTTGATGCGACCGACCAGCGCCAGCAGCGACGCGCTCCACACGAAGAGCGTCAGGCCCAGGATGAGCGTGCCGCAGCCGGCCAGGAAGCCGAACTGGGAGAAGCCGCGGAACTCGCTCACCATCAGCACGAAGAAGGAGCCACCCGTCACGATGGCGGCCACCGCCGCGGGGCGGCCCGCGTTGACGAAGGCGTCGATGATGGCCACGTCGTACGGCTTGCCCGCGCCCAGCTCCAGCCTCGTGCGGAAGGTGAAGTGGATGCCGTAGTCGATGCCGAACCCCATCAGGATGCCGCCCAGGATGGACGTAATCATGTTGAGCTCACCAATCGTCGCGTAGGTGAAGCCCAGCGTATAAATCGTCCCAATCACCGTGCCGCTGACGACGATGAAGGTCGGCGCCAGCTTGCGGAAGAAGAGGATGGTGATGGCGAAGATGGTCACCAGCGCGATGACGGTGACGGGCTGCAGCGACTCCTCAATGGCGAAGGAGTCGTCCACCGTCGTCTTGTACGAGCCGGTGTAGCCGTAGGCGATGAGGTTCGAGTCGCCCATCAGCTTGTAGTCTTCGACCAGCTTCACCTTGCCGGCCTGCGTGGAGTACGCGGCCAGGTCCTTGTTGAGCTTGTCGAGGTAGTCCTTCGTCTTGCCAATCTCCGTGGTGTCCCACATCGGCTTGACGAGGATGAGCACCATCTTCTTGTCGCTGGAGATGTTGTAGTCGTCGCGGATGCTCTTCTTTCCGACGGACGAGTACTTGTCGACCAGGTCCTGCATGTTCAGCTCCACCGGCTTGGTGGCGCCCATGTCGATGTAGAAGGGGTTGCTGCGGCGCAGCTTGTCCTCGAGGAAGGCCATGATGCGGCGCTTGCCCTCGACCAGGTCCTCCGTCTTCACGAAGAGGACCATGTTCTGCTGGATGAACTCGACGGGCAGCTTGTAGGAGACGGTGCGGACGTTCTGCTTGTCGGCCTCGAGCATGCCGGCGATGTCGTCGGCGGTCCGCTTCATCGCGGCCTCGTCCGTCGAGCGCAGGGCGAGCATCAAGAAGCCGCTGCCCCCCACCATGTCGATGACCTGCTTGACGTCCTTCACCTCCGGCAAATCCTGGGAGATGAGGTCGAGCTGGTTGGAGTTGATGCGCAGCTTCAGCGTGGCCCACGTGGACACGGCGAGCAGGGTCAGCAGTACGGCCAGGATGGTGCCTGGACGACGGACCAGCAGCTCGGCGAAGGCGTAGGCGAAGCGAGAATGCGAGTTCGGGTTTCGAGGAGCGCCGCTCATTCGCGGGCGACCCTACCGACAAACGCGCTGCCCCGGAAGCACGGCCCACCTGCCCGGCTGGCTTCCTGGCCACGGGGAATCCCGCCAGGCGGCTTCGGGAATATTTGACAGGGTGCCGACGAGCCCTCAGCGCCCCTCTTCCACGGGGAGGGTGGCGGGCAGCGG
>NZ_JABUMQ010000255.1:0-17032 GCF_013336645.1 Myxococcus sp. CA039A
CTCCGGAAGCGCGCCCCCAACAACCTCCCCAACCGCGTCAGCACCCTGTCCCCCGCCAGGTGCCCATACCGGTCATTCACCCGCTTGAAGTGGTCCACATCCAGGAAACACAACGCCAACGGGCGCTGCTGACGCTGAGCCTCCGACAGCCTCGCCCTCAGCCCCTCGATGAACGGCCGCCTCAGCAACAACCCCGTCAACGCATCCCGCTCCGCCCGCTCCCGCGACAGCCGCGCCCGCTCCAGCCGCGCCTGCACCCTCGCCCTCAACTCCTCCTTCAACACCGGCTTGGAGATGTAGTCGTCCGCCCCCGCCTGGAACGCCGCCAGCCGGAACTCCAACCCCAGGTGCGCCGTAATCAACAACACCGGCAACTCCTGCCACGCCGGCGTCGACCGCAGGATGCGACACAAATCAAACCCGCTCGGCCCCGGCATCTGCACGTCCAACAACAACAGGTCCGGCCGATGCTCCGCCAAAGCCTCCATCAACTGGTGCGCATCCCCCAACCCCACCACCTCGACCTGCTCGCTCGCCAGCGAGTGCACCAGCGCCGCAATCGCCTCCGGGTCGTCGTCCACCACCAACACCCTCGCGCGCTCCGGCCGCCGCGCCGCCACCATCCGCTCCGCCGCCGCCGCGAAGTCCTGCGCCGTGAAGGGCCTCGGCAGGAACAACGACGCCCCTGCATGCGCCGCCGCCACCCGGTCCTCCAACCCTCCCGCCGTCTCCGTGAAACCCAGGGGCAATGAACCCAGGCCCTCCACCGACCGCAATTGATGCGCCGCCTGGATGCCCCCCATCTCCCCACCCAGATGCATGTGGATGAGCACCCCATCCACCCACTGCTTGCGAGCCACCGCCACCGCCTCACTCGCCGTCCGCGCCGGCAACACCCGCACCACGTGCGCACGCCCCAACCGCTCCGCCTCCGCCAACACCCGCGCGTCCTCGTCCACCACCAACAACACCCCCTCCGTCGGCAACACCGCCGCGGGGCCCTCCTTGCGCACGGACTTCACCGGCACCGACGCCGTCCTCGCCAGCTCCCGGAACGCCGCGTCCACCACGCGCCAGTCCAACCGCGAGACGTCCTTCGCCGACCGCAGCACGTCCTCCAGCCGCCCCGCCGACAGGCTCACCTCCGTGAACCCATAGCTGCCCGCCGTCCCATGCAGCTTGTGCACGACGAGCGTCGCCTCCTCCAACGCCTCCCGCTTGCCCACCCGAGCCTCGCCCAGCAGCACCTCCAGCCCCCCCACCTTGTCCTTCAGCCGCGAGCCGTACTCCTGGTTCAGCGCCACCAGGCTCGCCGCCAGCTCGTCACGCACCAGGTCCACGTCCGCCAACGCCCGAAGCCCCGGCGGCGCGGGCGGCAACGCCTTGGTGAAGAGCTGATTCACCCAGAGGTACAGCTCCTCCGGCCGGTAGGGCTTGTGGATGATGCGCGCCACCCGCAACTGCCGCGTGAGCAGCTCGTGGCTCTTCAAGTCCTTCCAGAACGCCGAGGCGAACAACACCGGCAGGTCCGGCTGCGTCTTGCGCAGCTCCCGGATGAAGTCCGCCCCCGTCACCCCCGGCAACAACCCGTCCACAATCGCCGCGTCCACCGGCATCTTCGCAAGCAACGTGCGCGCCTCCGCCGCCGTGCGCGCCGACTCCACCCGGAACCCCTTCTCCCGCAGGAACGCACAGACCAGCGTCTGCAAGTCCTTGTCGTCCTCGAGGAACAGGAGCGTCTTGGCGTCGTTCATGACACAGCCCTTTTCTCCAGGCCGCCGTCCTTGTGGGACAGCAGCTCATGAAGCAGCTCGCGCACGGAGGCCACCAGCTCCTCCTCCGACGAGCGCGCCTTGCTCAGATGCCGCGTAATCCCCAGCGTCAACTGCCGCTGGTCCGCGCGCGACAAGTCCCTGCCCGTGAAGACGATGAGCGGCGTGGCCCGCCCCCGCCCCTGTCTCAAGATATCCACCACCTCGAACCCATCCAGCCCCGGCAACCCCACGTCCAACACGATGAGGTCCGGCGGCGTCTCGCGCGCCAACGCCACCGCGCTCTCCCCATCCGCCGCCTCGAACACCTGCACCGTCCCCAGCCGCTCCAGCCGCGCGCAAATCACCCGCCGCGTGGCCACGTCGTCGTCCACCACCAGCACCCGCGCCTGCCCCGGCCGCCGCATGGCGTGCCGCAGCGCGCTGAGCAGCCGCGACTCCTCCAAGGGCTGCGACATCCAGTCCACCCACAGCGGCGTCCCCACCCCCTCGCCCTCCGCCGAGCGTCCCGACACCGCCAGCACCGGCAGCTCGTGCGTGCGCGGCTGCTCGCGCAGGCTCCGCACCCAGTCCAGCGCCTGCCCATCCGGCATCTGCGTGTCCAGCACCACCGCGTCCGGCGGCGTCTCCTCCAGCACCTTCGCCGCCTCGGCGAGGCTCGCGGCCCGCACCACCCGGTAACCCTCTTGCGACAGCAACCCACGCAACAACGCGGACAACTCCGTGTCCGCCGTGGCCACCAGCACGTTGTACCGGGAGGAGTCCTTCACCGACGCGCCCACCACCGGATGCGAGCCCGACACCGAACGCGCCGCGTCCAGCGTGAAGGTGAACGTGGAGCCCGTGCCGAGCGCGCTCTCCACCTCGATGCTCCCGCCATGCTGGTTCACGATGGCCTGGGAGATGGCCAGCCCCAGCCCCGTGCCCCCCTTGGAGCGCGTGTCCGAGCCGTCGAGCTGATGGAAGCGCGCGAACAACTGTCCCCGCTGCACTTCGGGGATGCCCGGCCCCCGGTCCACGACGCTGAAGCGCACCCGGCCTGGCGCCTCCAGCCGCACGTGCACCGCGACCTCCGCCCCGCGCGGGGAGAACTTCACCGCGTTGGACACCAGGTTCGTCAGCACCTGGATGAGCCTGTCCCTGTCCCCCTTCACCCGGGGCGCATCCTCCACCACCGCGCGCAGCGACACCCCCGCCGCGTCCGCCACGCCGCGCAGGCCACTGAACGTCGCCTCCACCAGCTCCAGCCCCTCCAGCGGCGCCAGCTTCAGCTCCAGCTTGCCCGCCTCCATCTTCTCCAGGTCCAGGATGTCGTTGATGAGGCGGATGAGGCGCTCGGTGTTCGAGCGGGCGATGCGCACCATGTCCAGCGCCTGCTCCGGCATCTCCCCGACGATGCCGCCCTCCAACAGCCCCAGCGAGCCCCGGATGGACGTCAGCGGCGTGCGCAGCTCGTGGCTCACCGTGGAGACGAACTCGTTCTTCATCCGCTCCACCTCCTTGCGCTCGGTGATGTCGCGCACGAAGGCGGTGAAGCGCGCCGGACCCTCTCCCGGCACCCGCGCCAGCGTCAGCTCCGCGGGGAACATGCTCCCGTCCGCGCGCAGGCACGGCGACTCCAGTCGCGTGGCGTTGCCCGACGCCTCGCGCAGCGCCGCCGCCACGTCCTCGCGCTTGCCGGCCGGCAGGGACGCGGGCAGCGCCAGCGCCAGGAAGTCCCGCCCCACCGCCTCGGCCGCCTTCAACCGGAAGACGCGCTCCGCCGTGGGGTTCAACTCCAACAGCCGCCCCGCCTCGTCCACCAGCAGGATGCCGTCCGGCGCCGCCTCCAGGATGGCCGCCTTGCGCGCCTCCGTGGTGCGCTGCTCCTCGCCCGCCAGCAGCAGCGCCCGGCCGCGCTCCTCCACCCGCTTCTCCAGGACGTCGTTGAGCGTGGCCAGCTCACCCGACGCGCGCGACAGCCGCACCAGCACCACCACCACGTACGCGCCCAGCACCAGCGACACCGCGAAGAAGACGACACGCGAGCGCTCGTTGCTCAGCTGCGCCCGCTCATGCAGTTGGAGGAACGTGGTGACCAGCCGCTCGGCCTGCGCGCTGGCGGAGCGCTCCAACAGCGCCTGCACCGCCACGTCCGCTTCGCGCCGCTCCCCTCGCGCCTGCGCCTGCCGCGAGCGGACGAGCAGCGCCCGGTTGTCCTCCAGCGCGCGCAGGTACGCCTCCAGCGAGGCCGCCATCACCCGCCGCTCCTCCTCGGAGAGGAAGGACGGGACGTCGCGCAGCGTCTCGGCGCGAGCCTTCAGCGCCTCGAAGGCGGAGCCCTCCGAGCCATGCAGCTCCGGCAGCCCCAGCCGCGCGCGCAGCACGTCCTGCTCCAGCTCCGCGCTGGCGAGGCGAAGCTGCTGCAGCCGCGTGCGATACCCGTCACTCTCCGCCATCCCCCACGGGCGGCCCACCACGAACAGGGCGCACAGCGTGAGCAGCGCCCCCACCGCCAGCGCCACCGAGCGCTTGGACAGGCGGGAGCCCCTCATTCCGGCACCAGCTTGCGAATCTCCTTGGGCAGCGTCATCGGGTCGAAGGGCTTGCCGATGACCCCCACCGCCCCCAGCTCCAGGTAGCGGGCCACCTCCTGCTTCTGCACCTTCGCCGTCATGAAGATGATGGGCGTGCGCGACGTCGCGTCCTGCTCGCGCAGCTTGTTGAACGTGGTGGGCCCGTCCATGCCGGGCATCATCACGTCCAGCAGGATGAGGTCGGGCTGCTCCGCCGCGGCCTTCGTCAGCGCCTCGTTCCCCGACGCGGCCAGCACCGTGTCCCAGCCCCCCACCCGGCTCAGACTCAGCTTGCCGATGGCGCGGATGTCCTCCTCATCGTCCACCAGCATCACCTTGCGCAGCGTCGTCACGGGCGGGCCTCCTGGAATGAATGACGGTGGTACCGCACGTGAGGGGTGCGGGGGACTGGACGTCCGTCCAAGGCCCTGACGGATGACGGCCCGGCCAGGATTCAACACCCGGCCCCACCGCATTCCCAGCCCCGCGCCGCGGGCCGCCTAGCCGGTGGCCTTGCGGCGGCGCACCGCGCGCACGGGCTTCGCCGGCGCCACGGGCGGCATCACCGCGACGACGGCGTTGACCACGCGCGACACCGCCCGGAGCTGGGACGGCTCCAGCTCCCGCAGCTTGCGAGTCATCCGGCGCAGCTCCAGTGGGTCCTCCCGCTCGGGCTTCCGGGAGGCCACCGGCGTGAGCGAGGCACCGCCCCGTCCCACACCCAACAGCGTATCCGAGGAGACCTGGAGGACGTCACACAGCCGCTTGAGCGTTTGGGTACGGGGCAACATTCGCCCCCGCTCCAGCCGACTGTAGACCTCCATGGCCATGCCCACGCGCTCGGCCACGTCGCTCTGGGTCAGGCCCAATCGCAGGCGGGCGACGCGAGCCGCTCCTCCCAGGATGGCCGCGAGCTTGTGGTCGACGGGCTCACGCATGATGGCCGGGAGCGTCGCACGGCCGCTCCCTGGCGCAAGTTTCCCGTCCCCCCGGCGCGGGAAGCCCCTTCCCGCTCGGGACTCAGCGGCGCAGCAACCCCAGCGCGCCGTGGACGAGTTGGACCACGGCCCGGAGCTCGTCGGGCCCCAACGCGCGCAGCGCCCTCACCAGCCGACGCAGGGCGGGCGGGTCCTCGGAGCGCGTCGCCACGGAGGGGCCGGGCGCCACCGGCAGGCCCTCCGCCAATCCCAGCAGCGCGTTCGCGTCCATGCGCAATACCAGACACAACCGCCGCAGCGTGGTGACGCTGGGCAGCACCCGCCCCCGCTCCATGCGGCTGTAGACCTCCATCGCGATGCCCACCCGTTCGGCCACGTCCGCCTGGGTGAGCCCCAGCCGGGCCCGCGCCGCCCTCGCCGCCGCGCCCACGGTGATGGCCAGTTCCTGGTTCATCGTCCTCGCGCCTCTCTTCGAGTCTCCCTACCACGTCACCTATCCTGAACCCTACCCCACACGGCAGGAGACTACCCGAAAAGGCGTCCGCCGTGCTAATGACCTCCAAGGTCCAATCCATAGGCCACACATGCACCTCCCGTTTCGAATCCGCCGTCTGGAGCTCAACCTTGAAGGTCCTTCGCTCCGCGCACCTCACGCGGGTCGGTCCAGCCAGGGGAGGACGGGGCGATGAGCGACCTCGAATCGACGCACCCGTTGCTGCTGCAGCCCTTTGAAGAGCTGGGCGCCCTGCGCATCATCCGGAGGCTGGCCACCGGCGGTTATGGGGCCATCTTCCTGGCGGAAACCCAGACGCGCGGCACGGTGGCGCTGAAGTTCGCGCTGGAGGGCCCCTCCGAGAACGACGAGGCCCGGGTGGACGCGCGCACCCAGCGAGAGGCCCGGCTGCTGATGCACCTGGACCATCCCAACGTGGTGGAGCTGCTCGGCTACCTGCGGTGGCCGGACCTGCACCGCGGCTACCTCTACCTCATCATGGACTACGTGGAGGGCCCCACCCTGTCGCGGTGGGCGTCCAGCCCCCAGGCCACGCCGCGCCGGGCCACGGAGGTGTTCGCCTCGCTGGCCCTCACGCTGGACGCCATCCACCGCGCGGGCGTCGTCCACCGAGACCTCAAGGGCAGCAACATCATCGTCCGCGCCTCGGATGGTCAGCCGGTGCTGGTGGACTTCGGCTCGGGGGACCATGCGTGCGCGCCGTCGCTGACGGAGGACCGGCTGCCTCCGGGCACGCCCAGCTATCGCAGCCCGGAGGCGCTGCGCTTCTGGCTGGGGCCTCGCATCCCGGGCTCGCGCTATCGCTTCGTGCCCACCGATGACCTGTACTCCCTGGGCCTGGTCTTCCATGAGGTGCTGACGGGCGTCTTCCCCTACCGCGCCCACCTGCCGCCCTCCGCGCTGCTGGCCAGCATCGAGTCCGCCGAGCTCAAGCCTCCCTCCGTCCTCAACCCGCGCGTCCCTCCGGTGCTGGATGCCATCGTGCTGCGCCTGTTGAGCAAGTACGGCGCGGGCCGCTACCCCACGGGCGCGGAGCTGTGTGGGGCGCTGAGCGCGGCGCTGGAGCAGGCGGATAGCTCCTGGGACGAGCCGCTGTTTCCTCCCCGCCCTCCCCACGAGGCCGTCACCGAGGAGGACGAGGCGCTCTTCGACGGAGACGAGGAGGCGCGGGAGTTTCGCCAGTGGATGCGCCGGGAGGACAGGCCCGGGGCGGGCTCGGACTCGGGTCCTCCGGGCACACCTCCCACGGAGCCCGCGGCCCCGACGTCCGTCCCCTGGCGGTCCTGGCTGCGCAGGCGGATGCACGTCCTGAGCGGCGCGCTGCGGCCCTGGCGCAAGCGCGACGACTGAGGCGCTCCCCCGCCTCTTTGGCATCCAACTCCAGAGGTCCATCAACTGTCAGTCAACCTCTGACATTCCATATGGGTTGCCTTTCGTGTTACCTCAGGCATCCTGTAGCAGTCCCACCACTTCCCAGGTTCAAAGGCAGGCCATGACGACGCCCGACACGACGACGGAGGATCTTCCCGGAGGACCGCGCCGGCCCCGGGTGCTGTTCAACGTGGGCGGCACGGTGTTCGAGTTCGTCCGCAAGCTGGAGGTCCGCTCCACCGGAGAGCTGTTGATGCTGGCCCGCCGTCGCTACCGGGGCGGGCAGAGCGGGCTCGTGGTGGTGAAGCGGCTGCGCAGCCCGGCCACCTTCGTGGAGCGGCGCCGACTGGTGGAGGAGGTGAGCCTGACGTTCCGCTTCAAGCACCCCAACATCGCGCAGGTGCACCAGATGAAGCTGTACCGGGGGGCGCCACACGTCGTCATGGAGTACGTGGAGGGGCGCTCGCTGGACACGCTGCTGAACCTGACGGCGATGCGGCGCAGGCCGGTGTCGGCGCCGCTGGCCGCGTTCGTGGTGGCGGAGGTGGCGGACGCGCTCCACCACGCGCATGGCGCGGTGGATGACTGGAACCGGCCGCTGGGCATCGTCCATCGCGATGTGAGCCCGCGGAACATCCGCGTGGGGACCCATGGGGATGTGAAGCTGACGAACTTCACCGTGGCCGCGTCTCGACTGGAGGGACGCGAGGAGACGAGCCGCCCGCTGGTGAAGGGCGACATCGCGTATGCGTCACCGGAGGCCCTGGTGCGGGCGCCGGTGGATGCGCGCTCGGACATCTTCTCGCTGGGGTTGGTGTTGCTGGAGCTGCTGACGGGGCGGCACCCGCTGGCGGTGGAGGACACGGCGCCCCCGCCGCTGCCCGAGGGGCTCGAGTTGGAGGCGCAGGGCCCCACGTGGATGCCGGTGGAGGAAGTGGCCGCGCGGATGCAGAGCCTGGAGCCGGAGCAGGTGGCGCGGCTCGTGGAGGATGTGCCGGAGGGACTGGCGGCGGTGGTGCTGCGCGCGCTGCGCAGGGAGCCTGCGGACCGGTTCCAGACGGCGGATGAGATGGGGGGTGTGCTGCGTGGGTGGCTGAGCATCCATGCGCCGGGGCAGGGGCGGCACGCGACGGCCGAGGAGGTGGCTCGCGTGGCGATGGAGGCGACGAGCCGGCGCAATCAGGCGGAGCTGCTCGAGGGCGGCCTGCATCCGGAGGACCTGACGGCGGAGGAGGCGTCCGTGCCATTGGAGCCGGGTGTGGCGGCTTCGGTGCCGCCCTCCGGGCCCGAGGAGGTCGATGCCGCTGGGGCGCTGGCGGAGGAGGCGGCGCGGGTATTCGGCGTGCCGGGGCTTCGGGGCGTGACTCGCTCGTTCGCGGAGGAGGCGGACGGGCGGCGGGACTCACGCACGGACGACATGACCGATGACTCTTCGCACGAGGCAGACAGCTCGGACCTCGCCTCTCGCGATGACGACAGTTTCGACGATACCTCGCGCGACGACGACTCTTCCGAGCAGTGAGCCCTCGCACGAGGGCACTTCCGCCTCATCCTTCGCGTGACGACACTTCCGAGCAGTGAGCCCTCGCGCTCCACTCGGTGGGTGACCTGTCGGCTGGACCTCCGAGGTCCAGCCCGTTCACCCGCTAAGACAGCCCTCCCGTGAAGAACAGCAGCGCCGCCATAAAGGCGAGGAACGCAACTACGACACCCAGCACGCGCCATTTGGAGATGGGCGTCTCTCCGAACACGAGCTCCGCATCCTGTCCGTGCACCAGCACCCGGTACGGATTGCCGCGATAGCGATAGGCCAGCACATACACGGGCAGCGCCCACCGCGTGGTGCGCAGACTGGAGAGCGCCACCGCCACATGGACATTCCGGAAGCGGCTCCCGGGGATGTCTCCGCTCTCCTGGACATGCTCCCTCGCGAGCCGCTCCACCGCCGCCAGCACCGTCTTCCGCGCTCCCGAGCGCGTCGCCTCGAAGCGCTCGACGCTGGCCTCCTCCGGCCCACGCCCCTCGTTCTCCGCCAGCTCGAACCGATAGCGAGGCGTCAGCGTGTCGCACTCGCTCACCTTCAGCCCTCGCGACGCCGGGACCAGGATGTTGGTGAAGTCCAGGCGCGTGCGCCCCGCATGCGGCGCCCAGTCCGAGCGCCGCGCCCCCGCGTCCGAGTCCGCCGTCCAGCTCACCGCCACACCCGCCTGGAACACCCACGCCGGCCACCACAGCGGACGCATCGACTCCAGCGACGCCTCCTTCGCCAGGCCCGACGGCCGGAAGAACGCCTTGTGCCCCAGGAAGCGCCCCAGCGCCTCACTCGCGGCCTTCGGGTCCACGGTGAAGGGCAACCACCCCTGCGCCTGGTCCACCGGGTCCACCGTCATCTCCACATGCGTCACCGCGCCGCAGTAGGCACACCGTGGCGCCCGCGCCTCCACGGAGTACTCCACCGCGGCCCCACAGCTCTCGCAGCGCACCACCCGCGCCCGCTCGCGCGTCGCCACCGCTCGCTCCGGAGGCGGCGTCGCCAGTCCACAGATGGGACAGCGCAGGTCCTCCGCCTCCAGCTCGCACGCGCACCGCTCACACGCTGCCACCCGCGCGGCCTCGCTCATCCGACGCCTCCCCCCACATACAGCACGACACCCAACACCAGCAGGATTCCCACCAGCACCGCGGCCAGCACCTTCCACGTCGAGAGAGGCGCCTTCCCATGCACCTCCCCCGTCTGCCCGTTCACGAGCACTCGCAGGGGCTCCTCCCCTTCCGCGTAGCGCACGGGCAACACCCAGACGGGCAACAGACACACGTCCAGCGACTCCCAATCCAACCGCGTGTCGTGGCTCACATCCCGGTGCGTGTCCCCCGGCATCAGCGCCCCGAGCCTGTTCAACATCAGCTCGCCCACCTCCTGGCGCGCGCCCTCCAGACAAGCGTCCCTCGTCAGCGAGGGCTCCTCCGCCACCCACCCGGACACGAGCGCCGGCGTGTAGCGGGCCAGCGCGCGAAAGTCGAAGGGCTCCAGCGCCTCCAGCTCCTCGTTGCGCAAGCCATTCGACGCCGTGACGAGCACGTCCGCCACGTAGCCCTCCAGCTCACCCTGCAAGGGCCGCCACTCGGTGCGCGTCACCGTGCGCGTGCGCGTCACCGTCTTCCCATTCTCCGTCGTCGTGTAGCTCTCCCGCTCCTGGTAGTGCTCGCCGATGGTCGCCTGGAAGCTCGACTTCGCCAGCGCGCTGTAGAGGAACGCGGGCACGTAGAGGCCATGCACGTCCCCCGGCTCCGCGCTCCGGATGCCGTTGCGGGTGAAGCGACTGCGCGAGCGCAACCACCGGGACACCTTCTCCCGCGCCGCCGCGTGCGTCAGCGCGAAGCCAAGCGCGAAGGCGGGCTCCGGCACCCCGGGCCGCGGCGGACGCTCCACCACGGACGGCGCCGCGCAGTAGGGACACCGCGTGGTGCGCAGCGACGGCTCCAACACCAACTGGGCCCCACAGGACTGGCACCCCAGGTGGAGCCGAGGCTCCGTCAACGTCGCGGTCGGCTCGTCACGCCTCTGGGGCATCGGCACCCTCCTCTTCCTTCAAGGGGAGCGCGCTCCTCGCGCCTGCTCGCCTGCCCCCCGGACTCCGGCCCGGAACGATAGCCGGGTTGCGGTACGCATTCCCCGTCACGACCGTATCCAGGCGGAGGATTCCACCATGGCGCAGGACAAGCGACGACAGCCCGCTCCCCAACCCGCCGAGGACTACTACGGGCGCCCCACCGGGCCCCGCCACCAGGACGCGCCAGGGGAGGACTCGGCGCCTGACCGCGACACTCCGGACAAGGACCGGCGCGCCCAACCCATGGACCCGACGGAGAGGACCCCGGGCGCCATCCTCGACGACATCCCGGACGGTGACGGCCCTCGCAGCGACGCCGGCACCAACCCGCTCCCCGACCTCTACTGGACCGCCTTCCCCGGCAGCCTGGAGGAAGAGAAGGACTGACGTCTGGGCCGACCCTCACCGCGACGGCCCTACGTGCGCGGTGAGGCCCCTGTTTTCAATCACTCACGCCAGCAACGGAATGTCAGCCCCCCTCTGTACTGTGTGCTCATTCGCCAGCATCCAGGGGGAGGAACTCCATGGCGGAAGTCCGTGAGCTGCCGCGTGTGTCCGTGAACAAGCTGGGTGAGTACCTCATCGCGACCCCCGCTCGTCGCAAGCGCATCATCTACGACCAGAAGCATCCACCCGAGCAGCAGTACCTGCGCTATCCCGAGGCGTCTCACGCGATTACCGACTTCCTCTGTCGTGATTTGGACCCCGCCATCCTTCGCGACCACCAGCGCCGCTTCGCGTGCAGCGTGCCGCAGTCGGAGTTCGAGGCGCAGCGGCTCCACCTCTGTTCCGAGGCGCTGGAGCGCTTCGCGGACGTGGTGCCGTGGCTCGGTCTGGAGGACACCATCGTCAGCGCCGTGGGCGCCGAGCCGCCTGTCCTGGAGATGGCGGGCGTCACCATCAGCGTGCGCCCCGAGGTCATCCTCCAGCGCATGGACCGCCACGGCAACCCGCGCGTGGGGTTGATGAAGCTCTACTTCTCCAAGCACCACCCGCTGGATGAGCGCTCGGGGCAGTACATCGGGACGATGTTGCAGCGCTTCGCGGAGCAGCACCTGTGCCAACTGGGTCCGTCGGACCACCGCATGGTGCAGGTGGTGGATGTGTTCGCGGGCACCATCTTCACCGCGCCTCGAGCGCACATCCGCCGGCTCACGGACGTGGTGCTCGCCTGTGAGGAGATCGCCGAGCGCTGGGCGGTCCACTGACGCCGTCGTGAAGACAGACATGCTCCGGGCCGTCTGACTTTCAGGACGCGCGCGGGCCCGAGGGGCTGGGGCGAGTGCTCGTCCGGAGCCCGGGAGGGCCGACGAGCGATGACGCAAGGCGCCTTCCGGTGTGACAATGCGAGCGCGTCGCGCTGTGTCATGCGCTGGTGAGCTGGAACATTTCAGTGTCTCCGCGTGGGCGCTGAGACACGGTGCAGCGTGAAACACGAGACACTTCCCGCGCTCCGTGGCGAGACCTAGGCTGACGTCGCCGGCCGGTTTCGGCGGCCGGCTTCACACCTCGACGGGAGATGCATCATGAAGAGCCACAAGGTGAAGACCCTGAAGGAGCTGTTCGTGAAGGACCTCGCTCGCATCCACGGAGGCGATGGAGCGGCGACGTCCACCTCCTCCACCGAGACGCAGAGCACGGCGCCCCAGGTCTCCACCACGCAGGCCTGTTGCGAGGAGAAGAACGACCCCTGCTGCTGAGAGCGGTCGCCCTTCGTGTCGCTGTACCGGCGCGTGTCCTCATCCGAGGGCACGCGTTTTTCGTTGCGGGGTGTCGGGTTCGAGGCGGGGTGGATGTTCGCTCGTGGGCGCTCGCGGCGGCGGGGCTGCCAGGGAGCGAACAGTCCTCGCCCTTGGGGCACCTGGGTTGGTTGGTGGGGACCGGGGGCATCTCCAGCCTTCGCGGCATGGCGCATCGAAGCTTGGACAACGGCAAGGGTGAGACGCTGGGGCCTTCTCGGCCTGGACTGGGGACGGAGCCGGTTCGGGCAGCCGATGCGGCGCCGCCTGGCTCGCGGGAGCGGGGCGAGTCGGATGTGTCGGGCTGGAACCCGGCGCGGGACGAGTCGCCCTCCGTGCGCGAGGGACGCTTCTACCGGGGCGCCTCGATGCGCATGGCGCAGCCTCGGACCGATGTGGAGGACCGGGGCGGCGCGGCCTGGGCGAGTGGCGGGGTGCGGGGTGGGCCGTACGGGCGCGATGACCGCGACGACCGCTATGCCACGGGCATCGGACCACGGCCGCTGATGGGGGACCACGACCGGGAGCTGGCGCCCCAGCCCGCGGAGTACCGCGCATGGGACCGCACCGGGTACGGCGGACAGGCGTGGGATGAGGACCGGGCCCGGCGTGAGGCTCGCTCTCGGAGGGAGTTGAGCGAGCGCTCGGGTAGGGAGCCACTGGTGGAGAGCGGCGAGGACCGCGCGTGGCGGGAGGAACAGGCACGTCGGGAGCGCGGTGGCTTCGAGGACCGCTCGCGAAGGGAGCCGCGAACGCAGCGGGAGTTCAGCCCGCCCGAGGACTATTCGTCGAGGGATGTGACACCGGACCAGGATTTCCGCTTCGAGGCTCGCTCGCGCAGGAGCACTCCGTCACGCGAGGAGACTGCTGCTCCCGAGGTTCGCTCGCGGAGGGAGGTCTCACAGGGCGAGGAGTTCAACTTCGAGGCTCGTCCACTGAGGGCTCCTTCACGCGAGGAGCCTGTCGCTCACGAGGTGCGCTCGCGGAGGGAAGTCTCGCCGGGCGAGGAGCTCAGCTTCGATGCTCGTTCGCGCAGAAGCACTCCATCACGCGAGGAGCCTGTCGCTCCCGAGGTGCGCTCGCGGAGGGAAGTCTCGCCGGGTGAGGAGTTCAACTTCGAGGCTCGCTCGCGCGGAAGCACTCCGTCACGCACGGAGCCTGTCGCTCCCGAGGTGCGCTCGCGGAGGGAAGTCTCACCGGGCGAGGAGTTCGACTTCGAGGCCCGTCCACGGAGGGCTCCGTCCGATGAGCGCTCTCGTTTGGACGAGCGACTGCGTGAAGAGCGCACGCGCGCCGCCGACCACATTCGCGAGGACCGCAGCCAGGACTTCCGAGCGTCACCTCTGGCCGAGACCGAGCGGAGGAGGTGGCAACGCGAGCCGTTGACCGCTCGCGAGGTGATGACTCGCAACGTGCGCACCGCGCGACGTGACAGCTCGCTGCGCGAGGTCGCTCGACTGATGAAGGAAGAGGACTGTGGCGTCATCCCCATCGTCAACGAGCACGGCCGCCTCGAAGGCATCGTCACCGACAGGGACATCGCCATCCAGGCCTTCTCGGGTGGACAACCCCCCGAGCAACTGCGCGCCTCGGATGTGATGACGGACGACGTCCCGGCCGCCACACCCGACGAGACGCTTCACACCCTCGTCGACATCATGGCCCGCGAACAGATTCGCCGTGTCCCCGTCGTCGAACGCGATGACCGCCTCATCGGCATCGTCACCATGGGTGACATCGCGAAACACGCCGACGCCGACGAGGAGCTTCAACGCGCACTGGAGCGCATCTCCTCGCGGCGCTCCTTCTGGTCCCGGCTGCGCTGACCTCCGCTCGCCTCGTCATGAAGACATGAGGCGACGCAGGTCCTCATCCCTGAGCCACCACACGCTCGTAACGGGAATGACGTAGAACCCCTTCTCAGCCAGCGTGAGCAAGGCAGGCGGCACCCAGCCGTAGATGATGCCGCCCATCTCTCCTGTTTCCTGGTGCGCGAACCACGTGTCCCAGCCAGGAACGTCGTAGTCATCCAGGAAGCCATTCGAGGGTGCCGTCGCGGCGCCACAGATGTCGGTGTTGAAGTCCGTCGCGAACACCCATCCACCGGCGAGATCTCCGAGCGGAGGCAGCGGCATGTTCATCCGCGCCAGTGCCTCACGGCGTCTCTCGGTGATGAAGCCCACCGCCTCCCTGGGGACATCCGGAGTCTTGAGCACCAGGTCCAAGAAGGTGTCTCCATCATGGCCGCAGACCGGCGGCATCAGCTCCGCCGTGCGCGTCGTGCCCCCCGCCCGAGCCGCCTCGGCACGAGGCAGGCACCACGCGATGGTCTCCGCCAGACGCAGCTTGAAGTCGATCGGCAGCACGCCGCTCAGGTTCACCGGCACCGTCGTGTACTTCGTCCACGGCGCCCCCTCGGGGCGAGGCAGCAGCCCCGTGAAGAGCTCCGACTGTCCCCGCTTGAAGTCGCTCGACATCGATCCCTTCAGGTCCACCTGGCGGACAATGCTCTCTGACCACGGCGGCAACTCCTCTTCGGGCAGCGGACCCAACCACGCCCAGGCCTTGTCCAGAAGCCGCTTGAAGTCGCTCGACATCCCTCCATCTTCAGTCACGCCCGCGCCCATGCTCAAGCCGGCGCCTGGAGGAAGTCGATGCAGCTGACGCCGACTCGGGGAGTACAGGAAGAACCCCACGGAGGGGACACCCGTCCTCCAGCACGCGCATCATCAGTCGCCACTGCTCCAGGCCTGCGCCTCAAAGACATACGCGAGCCCCTCTCCCGCCAGCGCCGCGTCCACCATCAATCCCTGGTCATTCAGCGACAGCCGTCCGTCCGCCGCAATGAGCACCTCCTCACCGTCCCGCTCGAACTCCCAGCGGGAGTACTGGCCGCGCGCGAACCGGATGCCGGGCAGGCCTCGCGAGTCTTGCGGCATCCGGGGCACCGCGTGGCGCGAGTTGGCCCTGTCCACGGAAGGCTTCGGAGAGAGCGCTCGGGGATGAGGGTGCCCGCGCGCGGCTCGGTGGCCCCTGGGTCCGGCCTCAGGGGACGTACTTCTCCGTTGTGAGCAGCGCCGCACCGCTGTTCGCGACGCCCCCCGTGATGAGCACCTCCCCTGATGTCAGGAGAGTGGCCTGATGGAGCGAGCGGGCCTCCAGCATGTCGGGACCATCCCTCCAGCCCACCGAGGGGCGGTAGAGCAGCACGGTGCGCAGCGAGCTGTCCTGGTCGGGGGTTCCTCCGGCAACCAGCACGTCCTTCGTCAGCAGCGTCGTAGCCGTGTGCGAGCCCCGACGCTCCGTCAGCGTGCCCGCATCCCTCCAGGTCCGAGAGCCCGGGACGAACAGCTCCGCGATGTTGCTGAAGGGCGGGTTCCCCGGCTTCTCATCCGAGCCCACCACCAGCACCTCTCCAGACTCCAGCAATGTCGCGGTATGGCCGAAACGAGGCACCTCCATGGAGGACGCCACCGGCGACCAGCTCCCGGCGTCCCGCTGATAGGTTTCCGCGTCGAACCGCCCTGTACCGAGGCCCCCCACGGCCAGCACCGCCCCCCCGTGCAGCTCCACTGCCGCCGGGATGTTGCGCGTCTTCGACAGCCTACCCGAGGTGGGGACCCAGCCGCCGATCGGGTTGTAGCGCTCGGCCGTGGCCAGGCTTGTCGTCTCGCTCAAGCCGCCCCCGATGACGAGGACCTCTCCCGACGAGGACAACAGGACCGCGGCATGGTGGCTGCGCGATTCGTTCAAGTTATCGGCGTCCGTCCAAGTGCCCGCGTCGGGGTTGTACAGCAGCGTGGTGGCCACGGGTCCAGACCCGTTCTCGCCTCCTGCAATCAGGACCTCGCCATTATTCAGAAGCGTGGCCGTGTGCGCGGCCCGGGGGGCGGGCAGGGTGCCCGCGTCGGACCACTCGTCCTTCAGGGGGTCGTAGAGCTGCGTTGACGCGGTAGGGACATCCCAGTCCTTGAAGCCCCCCACCACCAGGACCCTGCCGTCGAGCAGCCGGGTGGCCGTGTGCCTGAAGCGCGGCTCAGCCATCGCCGCTGTCGGCTTCCAGCTCGGCCCCGCGTCGCCGGCATCGCCCGCGTCACCGGCATCGCCCGCGTCACCGGCATCGCCCGCGTCACCGGCATCGCCCGCGTCACCGTCGCAGATCCCCGGGTTCTCCCGGCACCACTTGTTCGTCGCGCCATCCACGTCGATGCACGACGCGATGCCAAGCAACCCCGCCGCCACCAGCACCGCCATCATGATGCGCACCAGCGACCTCACGGCCACCTCCCGGTAACGAAGGCGGACGTGCCATCCGTCCCCACCGTCAGCGCCAGCGGGCCCGGCTCCGGTGCCCCCAGCAGGTACATCCCCGTCGCAACGCCCAGGCCCACCGCTCCACCCACCCACAGCCCCACGCCCACCGACTGCAGCGACCGCGTCCGCGAAGCCACCGCACGCGCATCCTTCTCCGTGCGGATGTCCTCGGACGGCCCATCCAGCTTCCCCTGCTCCTTCGACGCCAGGAACCACAT
>NZ_JABUMQ010000256.1:0-16999 GCF_013336645.1 Myxococcus sp. CA039A
GGGGAGCACTTCCGGGAGAGGAGGCGACGGCCGCCTCCTCGGGGGAGGTGGAAGCGGCGCTGGACTCGTCGTACTGCCTCCCCACGGAGGCGGACACCCAGCGAGTGAAGGTCATCTTTCCACCCTCGGAATTTGGCAGTGGCCTCTTCGCTGCGGGCCCCGGTCCCTTCGAGGATTTCCGGGGGACGCTCTTCTTCGGGGCGAACTTCGAGGATGGCCGCCGCGCCCTATGGAAGAGCGACGGCACCGAAGCAGGCACCCTCCAGGTCAAGAGCCTTCCCAGTTCGACGGGGCTCTTCTGGCCCATCGTCACGGGTCTCAAGGCGACACCCTCCCGGCTGTTCTTCCTGGCGGGGGACGCAGCACATGGGACGGAGCTGTGGGCGAGTGATGGCACTGGCGCCGGCACCCAATTCGTCAAGGACCTGACACCCGGCCCGGAGAGCTCGTCGCTGAGCCACCTGACGGCGGTGGACGACGCGCTGGTGTTCTTCAAGGAAATCTATGACGACACGACCCCTCGCACCCGCTACGAGCTGTGGCGGTCGGATGGCACGTCCTCGGGGACGGTGCGCCTGCGCGACTTCGGCACGGAGATGGACGTCAGCTATCTGGACGCGAAGGTGGATGGCGCGCTGCTCTTCTTCGTGCGCGAGCTGTCGGGCTCGGGCACCAGCCTCTGGAAGACGGATGGCACCACGCAGGGCACCGTCCGGCTCAAGAAGCTCACCTCCGGCGCGGACGCCTTCATCCGCTCCGTGAAGACCTCGGACTCACGCACCCTGTTCATCCTGGGCGAGAGCACCGGGCTGCAGGAACTGTGGAAGTCGGATGGCACCGCCTCGGGGACGGTGCGGCTGGCGTCCTTTGGCTCCACGCGGACCGTGGAGCTGCTGGGCTCGCTGGGCTCCTGGGCCTATGTCACCACGACGTCCAACACCACCCAGTACATGGTCATCTATCGCGTCCCGCTCGCGGGTGGGAATCCGACGTCCGTGGTCAGCCTGCCCAATGAGTTCGCCTCGCAAGGCGTGGCGTTTCCCTTCATCGACGCGGTGAGCAAGGCGCCCGGAGGCTCGAAGCTGTTCTTCACCGTCCACATCGGCACCGAGGGCCCGGGGCTCCGGGACACGCAGCTGTGGGTGACGGATGGCACCGCGGCGGGAACCACCCTGCTGCGCAAGCCCCTGAGCCTCTCCGACGAGTACAGCTCTCCGCTGCGCGCCGTGTCGGACGACCTGGTCTTCTTCAGCTCGCTCGAGCTGGGTGGCGTCGGCGTGGAGCCCTGGGTGAGCAATGGCACGCCAGGTGGGACCCGGCGCCTGAAGAACATCGCCACCGGGGCGACTTCGTCCTATCCGTACCTGTTCTTGAAGGTGGGCTCGCGCGTGTTCTTCGGCGCGTATGACGAGACGCTGGCGGGACAGCTCTGGTCCACCGCCTTGAGCAACTCCTGCATGTCGCCCGACGCGGCGCGGTAGGCATTGCCCGCCACCACGTCTGCCCAAAAAGAAAGCCCCAGGCTCCTCTTCGGAGCCTGGGGCTGACTTCAGGAGCGCGGGAGAATCACTCGCTCCAGTAGGTCCGAGTCATCAGGCTGAAGCCGGACACGGTGTCGACGAAGAACGCGACGTTGTTGCCGCTCCAGGGGTCGTTCGCGTAGCCGAAGTAGCAGCCCTTGAACGTGCGCCCGTTGGTGAGCGTGTTCAGGTTGTTGACGCCGTTGGTGACGACGGTGGGGTTGAGCTGGTTGTTGCGGTTGGCGAAGTTCAGCACGCCCGCGAAGTTGTTGCGAACCTCGTCGCCGTCCGCGGGGGTGGCGCGCAGGGGCGCGTCGAAGGGCGCCTCGCCCGGCTCGAAGCCGAAGCACTCGTCGATGCCGAAGTGGTAGTAGCGGTCACCCAGCACCTCGTACCAGTTGAAGTGACGGGCCATCTTCGCGCCGTGGTCCGGATGGGGCAGCGCGTTGACCGCGCCGATGAGGGCCTCCAGCGGCTTGCTGAGCGTGGCGGCGTTGCGGAGGTTGCGCAGGCTCACCGCGCCAATGCCGGTGGTGCCGCCAATGGCGTGGGCGGAGGTGAACGGGCGCTGGGTGAGCAGGTTCACCGCGCCGTTCCAGGCGTACGGCAGCACGTCGTGCAGCTCCGTGTCGCTGATGCTGTTCACCAGGGAGACCAGCTCTGCCTGGTCATCCGTGGAGACGGCGAGCTGGTCGATGATGCCGACGCAGGTGCTGGTGATGGCACCCTCGTAGCGCGCGCCGCTCTCGATCTGCGCCAGGCGGGCCTCGCCGACCAGCGGGACGGAGGACAGGTCCGCCAGGGATACGAAGTGGGACGTGGCGCGACGGGCAACGATGTTGCTCACCACGTTGCTCGGCAGGTACTCGTCGAGCTTCGCGAAGGTGGCGTTGTTGACGAAGGTGAGGATGCCCGCGCACTCCGGCGCCACGTCCACGTCGGCGATGGTGAGCGGCGCCTGCTGCTGCTCGTTCTCGATGGGCGCGGGGGACTGCGATTCGGTTTCGGCGGGAGCACAGCCGACGAAGAGACTCATGGACAGCAGGGCTGAACCGAGACGACGCATTCTGAAACTCCTCTTTGGGGGGACGACGCGAGACGGACGGCTCATACACCAATAACATGGGTTGCTGACAATCCTCGGGACAGAAGGTTTTGTGTATTCACGGAGAAGCCACGGGCGCAGTGGCTTTCGTGAGACGTCCTTCCCTCAGGAAATCCAGCAAGGTGACGAAACTGTCACGCGTGGCGTTCTCTTGAATACACAGGCCGCCAGTGGCGTCTGTCGACACATCTCGGGGGCGGGGTTGATAACAATCGAGACATGTTTCACGCCCGGTGCTGCGGGTGGCGCTTCGGGCGTGCGGGTGGATCGGCGCTGCGTGACGCCGCCGTGACACCGCCGGTGTCAGCGGACGGGGCTCACCAGGGTGAGGGTGACAGGAAGGACGTCGTGCCACGAGCCCCGGTCCTGGCGAGGGTGGAACTGTCGGGTCCACTCCTCCGGCGGGAGGCGGATGCCGAGGGCGGCCTCCAGCGCGCGGTCGATGTCCTCCGGCGTCTCCACGTACAGGTGGATGCTTCCGAGCTGGACCGGCCCCTCGAAGAGGAAGGCGCGCTCGCGACCGTGGTCCGCGTAGCGGGCCTCCCAGCGCACCTTCAGCTCCGCTCCGGTGCGGCTCAGCACCGTGAGCCGGTTGTGGACCAGGGCGGGGGCGTCGTTGCCGTACCAGGCCTCCCAGTCCCCTTCCGGGCCGACGACGAGCGATGACCACTCATCGAGCGTGGGATGTCGTCCGCCATTCGCGAAGAGGACGGGGACGTCGCCGGCGACGGGGGCTGGCTGGCCGTCCTCGACGGTGGAGTGGGGCGGCTCCATCTCCAGGATGTACCTCGCAGTGGAGCGCTCGGGCAGGTAGCGGTACTGGGAGGACTCCACATCCCGGGCCCAGGTGTCGATGCGGACGTCCAGCACGGCGGACCCCATCGCATGGCCGTGTCCGCCCAGGACGAGCGGCTTCTCTGGCGAGGGGGCGTCCGGCGGCACCTGGTCGGGCGCCTCTGGGTAGTTCCAGGGCGGCGCTTCCTCCGAAGCTGCTTCCGGTTCGGAGGGCGCGGGCGCTTCCGGGACGGGCGTGAGTCGTTCGAGGAACGCGCTGAAGGACGGCGCGTGGACACGGGCCACGAACAGGTCCGCTGTGTCCGTGTCCGCGTTGCTGTCGAAGAACCAGATGGTCCCGGCGGGCGAGTCCGGCCGGTCTCCGAGCTGGATGCCGAAGAGATTGATGGAGCCCCAGTGGCGGGCGAACGCCATCACGTCCGGCGGGAGGTGCTCGCCGCCGGGCTCGAGCCGCTCCCGTCCCTCCGCGCGAATGGCGAAGAGGGTGCCAAGGTGTACCTCGTCACCGAGCGCGTCCATGGTACCGGTGGCGCAGCGGCCCAGCTCCAGTCCGTTGTGCAGGGTGAGCAGCTCCCGGTAGTCCGCGGGCAATGGATGCGGGAGGCCGCGCTCGAAGTGCTCCAGTTGCTCCGACGTGGGCGGGGACGGCTGGACGAGCGAAGCCAGGTGGGCCGCGAGGCTGGGGGGCAGGGGAGGCATGCAGGTGCGTTAGAGCATGCGCTCCCGGTGGCTTGAAGCGCTTCAGCGATGCGCTGACTCCAGGGCGTTGCCCAGGCACCCCGTGAGCCACGGCGGGGGGGTGATAGGGATTGAGTTCATGCCGCCAGGAGATTCTGGCATTGCGACGCGCATCTGGGACGGAGGTCCATCGAGACCTGGAATCAGGCGTGATTCTCTCAAGGCCACCGGAGTCCGGGTCGGGTAGGCCTCCGCGTGTCAGGCGTTCTTCGTTGTCTTTGTCGGGAGCCTGCTGTTGCCTCCCGCCCATGGACGAAAGCCTTCTGCCGGACATCCTCGATGCACTCGGTCGTCAGCCTCGAGAGTTCGGCGCGGTACAGCTTCACGTGGAGTCCATCCGCCGGTCCCCGGACGGCACGGAGGCGCGCGCCGTCATCTGGCTCCAGGCGGCCTTCACGCCCCTGCCACCCTCGACGAGCCTACGCGTGGTCGACGCCACGACACGTCGAGAGGTGCGGAGCGGGAGCCTGCCCTCACTGGACGGCGGCAAGGTGCTGCGGTGGGTCCTTCCGCTGAGCCTTGCGGCCGACGTGAAGGAGCTGCTCTTCCTCCTCGCGGCCCCTGTTCCCGAGGACGCCACGCGGGTGCGTCCTCCCTGGCGCCTGTTCGACACGCTGGAGCAGGTGGAGGTCCAGCCGGTTGCCCGTCCCCTGTCGAGCACACTCCTCAGGGCCGGAGTCTTTGCCTCCACCGGCGTGCTCGCCATCACCCTGCCCCCGTCCACGGGTCTGGGGCCTGGCGAGCCACGGACCCGGCGTCATGCGGCGCGCGCGATGCCGGAGGGCTTCGTCGCCGACGTCACGCCCGGCCCCTTCACACCGGACTCCGAGCCCGGCAGCACCGTCATCTGGGAGCCGGGTCAGACGCTGGACACCGCCCGCTGGGTCGAGGCCACGGGCGCGGCCGAAGGCTTGGAGCGCGTGCGATGCGCTTGTGGCGCCGTGGCGCCTCGCGGCGCGGAGTTCTGCCCTCGGTGCCTGGCTTCCCTCGCGGGCGCCTCGCGCGAGGTGTCTCCTCCGGTGTCCGACTCCGACGCGCTCCCCGCCGTCATCGGAGCTCCGCCCGTCGAGGAACCGACGGAAGACACGACGGCGCGATGCCCCCGGCACCCTCGGGTGGAAGAGGTCCAGACCTGTCCGCGCTGCGGAGGGTTCTTCTGTGAAGCCTGTCTTCCGGAGGCGCTCGCGTCCGAGCGAACGCACTGCGCTGACTGTCTGGCGAGAGAGAAGGAGCCCGCGGTGCTCCGCCGTGCGTTGTTCCGGGACCTGGCGTTCATTCAATGTGGCGTGGCGGTGCTGAACCTGGTGATGGGCCTGCTCGCCACGATGACCTCCTCCGAGGCCGAGCCCCTCGCGGGAGTGCTGGGCACCGTGTGCTTCGCGACCCCGTTCCTGGGACTCGCGGGCCTGCTGGTGCTCACCCGGAGCCCCATCGTCGGCTGGGTTGCTTTCGCGTTCGCTACCCTCTTCGGCCTGGCCGCCTTCTTCCTCGGCGTCCATCTGCTGGGTGGCGTCATTCTTGTTTCCGCCGTCATTTCCTATTTCCAGCTCTCCAAGCTGCGAACCCTGTCGAACCCACCCACGCCTACTGTGTGAAGACACACGGACAGCCGAATTTCCTGTCGCCACGGCAAGCGCACTGCCTTTACGCAAAGGCAGTAACGAAAGTCTCGTAATCGCGATATTCGTGTAACGCCGTAAGCAGCAGGAACCCCAGTTCAAGGAGAGCACATGCGAAACATCGTGAGTGGACTGTTGGCGGCCGCGTTGTTGGTGGGCTGTGGTGGCAGCGAGCTGGACGCGCAGGAGCCGCTCCCCCAGGAGGACACTGTGAGCGCGATGGCCTCTCCGGAGTGTGACTCGTGCATCCCCGCGCGGAGCGAGTGTTACTCCACGGCGGAGACCTACCCGCAGAAGGTCATCTGCTCCTCGAACTACACGCTGTGCCGGCAGACGTACTGCAACTGACGATGTCTCCACGGCGCGCAGGTTCGTGAGCAAGCGGTCCGTTCCGGAGTATCGGAGCGGGCCGCTTGTCGTCGCGGGGTTGATGACCGCCGTCGTCCATGACCTGATGCCCGGCGCTGGATATCTCTGGCTGGGAGCTTCTGGAACATGGCGGCGAAGCAGGGTGCGGTGACGAGCTGGGGGCGTGAGGTTTCCTCGGGAGAGGCATGGGCGCGCGTGGAGTCGGCGGCGACGCCCGAGTGGAGGAAGCAGTTGTCCTCCTGGTGGAAGGGTGTCACCGACGAGGGGGTCCTGCTCCACGAAGGTGACCTGGAGGCGGACTCGCTGGTGGTCGGTCCAAGGCCGCTCGTCGTCTCCGGAAGTGTCCGACTGAAGGGGCTGCTCGAGGACGGACACGCGGCCGACCACACGCTGCTCGTCGTGCTGGGAGACCTGGAGGTGGAAAATGTGGCGACGGTCTCCGCCATGTTCATCGCGGGGAACGTCCGGATTCGAGGGCTCCTCTTCGGAGACTCGCTCGGCGACGACGTCTTCTCTGTCGCGGGTGGGTTGAAGGCGCGGGCGCTCGTCGAGGAGCACCACCACCTCCATGTCGCGGGCGCGCTCGACGTGGACGTCCTCGTGGGCAGCAAGCTCACTGCTCCGGGCAAGCCTCGCCAGAAACTGGAGCCGCACGAGGCGCTGCTGCGAGGGGCCTTCACGGTCGAGGAGGAGGACGAGGACGGCGTCGTCGACTCGACGCTGGACCGGAAGGGGCTCCTCGAGAAGCTGCGTAAGGGCAAGCCCGTGCTGGCGGACACGCGGCTCGGTCCGGTGGAGAAGGCGATTGCCGCCGCGAAGGAGAAGGTCGCGAAGGGAGAGAAGGCGCCTCGGCTCGGGCTCTCGCTCAAGAAGCTGAAGGCCATTCCCGAGGAGATCTTCTCCCTCACGGGCTTGGAGGGCCTTACGTTGGACTCCAATCCCATCGAGGTGATTTCCCCCCGCATCGGTGAGCTGCGCGCGCTGCGCTCCCTCAGTGTGGAGCGCTTGCCGGTGAGCACGCTGCCCGACGAGCTGTGCCGGCTGCCCGCGCTCAAGAAGCTGAGCCTGCGCTACTGCGACAAGCTCACTCGCCTCCCGGAGGCGTTCGGCGAGCTGGAGTCCCTGGAGGAGCTGTACCTGGATGTCACGGGGCTGGACGGCTTCCCAGAGGTGCTGACGCGCCTGCCGAAGCTCAAGAAGCTCTGGTGGTGGCGCTTCTTCAAGACGCCTCCGAAGAAGCTTCAGGTGTTGGTGGACGGCCTGGGCCGGATGCCGAAGCTGACGCACTCCGGCTTCTTCCAGGGTGAGGTGACGGAGCTGCCCGCGAACCTCGCCCCGCTCGCGCGCCTCAAGCAGTTCAAGCTGGGGCTGGACAAGGTTCCCGCGACGGAGGTTCGGCGCCTGGAGGCGGCGCTGCCTCCAGGCCGGCTGCACGTGGGTTATTGAGCCGCCCGCGCTGGGCGTGGAGTCGATTCCCGCGCCGCCGAGCGTGCGAGCCACGCCCTGTCTGATGGCCGAGGCTCGTCCCATCCGGGGAACAGCCAGACGAAGGAGCCGTGCGCCGCCTCGTCCCTCACGATGAGCCGCGGCGAGTCGGAGACGTGCGCCTTCCTGCTCGCGTTGCCCGGCGAGCGCCCCTGCGAGCGGGAAGAGCTTTCGGGCGACGCAGTGCGTGAGCACATGAGGACATTCATCGCTGACAGGGGAGGCTCGCGGATGCACCGTCTGTTGCGCCACATCCGGAGGTTCTTCCGACTCCAGCCAGGCAGGCCCGCGTGGGCGGCCGGCATCCGCGCGGCGCTGGCTGTCACCATTCCCTTTTCGCTCGCGACGCTGCTGGGCTTCAAGGACGCGGGCTGGACGGGACTCACCGGGCTGCTCGTGACGCTGGCGAATCCCGGAGGCGCGTACCGGGGCCGGGCGAGGGTGATGGGAGCGGTGACCCTGCTCGGTGCGCTCGTGGGGACCATCGCCGCGCTGGCGGGCGGGCGTCTGTTGCTGGATGCGACTCTGCTCCTGGTGGGGGTCTTCGTCCTGACGTTCGCCCGGTGTTACGGCGACACGGCGGGCTCGGTGGGCGAGAAGCTCGCGGTCATCTTCGTGGCGTCACTGGGGGCGCATGCCGTGGAACTGGACGCGGCCCTGACGCGCGGAGGAGCGCTCCTGCTGGGCGGCGGGTGGGCGATGTTGCAGTCGTTGGTGCTCTGGCCGGTGCATCCCTATCGCCCGTCGCGTCGGTCCATCGCGCATGTCTACACGTCGCTCGCGGATGGGGCGAGAGACCTCGCGACGCTCTCGCGCGAGGGAGCCCCCGCCGAGGTCTGGACGGCGGCCACGACGCGGCATCTGCCGCTGCGCGCGAAGATTGAGCGAGCGCGGGAGACCCTGGCGTCCACGCGGGTGGGGCGCTCCGAGGAGTCGCGGCGAGGGGAGCACCTTCTCGTGCTCCTGGAGCTGAGCGAGCAGTTGCTCGGGGTGTTGTTCGCGCTGGCGCAGGCGATGGAGGTCGCCAGCCCCGAGCGCAGGTTGCGACCCGTGCGGGAGCAGGTGGCGCGGGCCTGTGACTGGTACGCGGAGATTTCGCAGCGGGTGGCGACCGTGTCCCTGGCGCCGGAAACGGCGGCTGTCTACTGGCCGCGCTTTCCCACCCACCATGAGGAGCTGGGGCTCCGGGGGAAGTGGCTTCGGGTGGTTCCGGCCTCCGTGACGGAGTTGTTGACGCGGCTGAAGGGGCACGCCGTCGCCGCGCAGCGGACCGCCATGGCGATGCGGCGTGGAGACCCGGTGGAGGTGGGCAACGCCGAGTCCATGTTGCGAGCGAACCGGCGCCGTCCGCTGTTGGAGACGTTGCGCGGGAACCTGAACTCGCGGTCCGTGGTGCTCCGGCACGCGCTGCGAGCGGGCACCGTCGCCTGTCTGGCATTGGTGCTCACTCGAGTGTTGGGACTGGGCGAGGCGTACTGGGTGGTGCTCTCCGCCATCGGTATCCTCCAGCCATACTCGGCGAACACGGAGGAGCGCGCGCTCCAGCGCGTGACGGGGACGCTGCTGGGCGGGACGCTCGCGGCGGTGATTGCCACCGGGGTGGGCTCTCCGCTGGTGTTGATCGTGGTGATTGGGGTGCTGACCGCGGTCTCCGTGTCGCTGTTGCCGCTCAACTTCGGTGCGTTCCAGATTCTCCTCACGCCGGACTTCCTCCTGCTCGCGACGCTGAGCGCGGGGGACTGGTCCGTCGCGGAGAACCGGGCGCTGGGCGTGCTGCTGGCCTGCGTGCTGGCACTCGCGGGGGTGTGGCTGTTGTGGCCGTATCCAGAGAGCAGGCGCTTCCCGGATGCGGCGGCGACGGTGCTGCGCGCGGATGGGAACTACTTCCGGCAGGTGGCCGCGAGCCGCAGTGGCACCGAGCCAGGTGTCAGCGCGGCGCGCAGGGACCTGGGGCTCGCGATGATTGACGCGGAGGCATCCTTCGAGCGGCTGATGGCGGAGTACCGGGGGCCCGCGCACCGGCTGGAGCCTGCGATGGCGCTGCTCACGTACTCCCGGCGCCTCGCCGCGTCGGTGACGGCGCTGGGCGAGCAGAAGGCCGTGATTCCCTCCTCGGAGGTGCTGGACGTGGTGGCGCACAAGGCGAGCGGGACGCTGGATGCGCTCGCGGACTCGCTGAAGCAGGGCCAGACGCCCCCGCCCATGCCGGAGCTCCCGCTGCGCCGCATCGCCAATGACCCGGTCTCGGGGCCGTTGGTGGAGCGGGTGCCGCGACAGCTCGAAATCCTGCACGGCGCGGTGGAGAAGCTGGCGTGGACGTGAAGGGCGTGAGCTGACCTGGGAGGATTCCGACCCCAGACGCGCAACTGGAATTCGCGCTGAAGGCTCCCGCGAAGGCCGAGGAGGCCGCTCCGAAGCGCCTGTTGCGCGACGAGTCGCGGTTCGAGTCCAGGTCCCCGACCAAGGCGCCCGTGGAGCTGAACCCGGGCAGCGGCTCGGGTGCCCCCGCCAAGGCGCCCACGCCCGGCAAGGTCGACATTGAAGGCATCTCCAACATGAAGGACCCGGTGGCCCGCAACCAGGCCATCACCCAGGGCTACTACGAGCTCTCCAACCAGATGGCGGGACTGCTGGGGAAGGAGAACGCCAACTGGGCCACCTTTGGCGTCTGGGCCTCGAAGCAGGCGGGCGTGAGCATCCGGCAGGAGGACCTGCCGAAGGTGTTCATGGACCAGCTCAAGGGCGACAACAAGTGGCTCGGCGCCCTGACGAACATCGGCCTCGGCGCCATCAATCCGCTCGCCCCCGCGATGGCGGAGGCCCTGAAGGTCCCCATCAAGGACGCGCTGAATCGCGTCAGCGACGCCATCGCGGATGGCAACCAGAAGCTCTTCAAGGACATCGCGCCAGAGTTCCAGCGCTTCACGGAGACCTTCAAGGGCGACACGAAGTACGACGCCGCCAAGGTGGAGAAGTACCTGGAGGGTTTCCCGCCGGGGAAGGAGAACCTCAAGGCCGCCTTCGCCGACTACTCCAAGGCGATGTTCGAGAAGGACCCGAACAAGAAGGCGGAGCTGATGCTCTCCGCCAATGACCGGGTGGGCGTCCATGAGCAGAGCCTGATTCAGGGCGAGGTGGAGCGCGCCCTCAACGCCCCGCTCAAGGAGACCTTCGCCCCCATCGTCAAGGCCACCATCGACGCGGCTGGCAATGCGCTGCCTTTCCCGGCGAACCTCGCCTACAAGGGCGCAAAGGCAACCGGCCTCGTCGACAAGGCGGTGGACAGCGTCGTGAACGGCCTGACGGGCCAGTTCCGCAAGTTCGCCACCGAGCACATGATGAAGATTGGTCTGCCGGAGGGCAGCCTGAGCCTGGGTGACGACGTGAAGCCCGGGGCGCAGGGCGCCTTCCCCGAGCACCTGCGCACCATCGAAAGCGGCGAGCTGAACCGGCTCCTGTCCCAGTACGACAAGTCGCCCAACTCGCTGAAGGGCTCGTCGGCCAATGACTGGTCCAAGTTCGACCAGCGCATGAACTACATCGTCGACCTGTTCCGCTCCCGCCAGGGCGACCCCCGCCTCTTCGACGCGCCCTGAGCCGCCTGCCAGAGGGCCTCCGGACGCTCGCCCGTTCGCCCTCTCTCCCGAGTCTCGGATTTCAGGTGTCTGGGTTTGAATCCAGGCACTGAAAACCGGTGCTCCTCGTATTGAAGGTGACTCCCAGGGTGAGCCTCGTGGCTCGCCTTGACATCCCCTCATGGGTGCGGTTGAACTGCCCGCGATTCGCAATTGCGAATCATTATCAACTGGGCGGCCCGTGAGGAGGACATGGCGACATCGACCCTGCTGATGGTGCTGGGCCTCGCCGTGCTTCGTGGCGTCGCGCTTCCTCCGGTGCTGGCCCGTCATCGATTCTGGGTGAGGGGGCTGGGGGGCTGCTGCCTCATGGCCGCCGTGGGCTTCGCGGTGAAGGCCCAGGGGTTCGCCGTGGGGATGACCTGCGCGCTTGTCCTCGCGATGCTGGTGGCTCCGGTGCTCGCGCTGGCGGCCCCGCTGTGGCCTCGCGCCACGCGGTACGTGTGGCCGGTGGGGGCCCTGGGGCTCGCGTGGCTGTGGTCGGGAGCCGTCTGATGGCCCACCAGCATGGTGCCGGTCGCATCGCCGCCGCTGTCACGGGGGCACCCGGGGCCGCGGTGCTCGCGAGCCTGGCCGTCCCCGCGGTGCTGCCCGTGTCCGCGGACGTCCGGCTGCTCATCGCGCTGCTCGCGGTGCTGCCCGTCGCCGCCACCGCCGCGTGTCTGGCCTTGCTCGCGCGCAGCGCCGTGCGCGCGTGGGTGGCCTCCGCGCTCGTCGCCGCCGTGGCGGCCGTCGTCCTGGTGCTCGCGTGAAGCTCTCTTCCCGCGCGTACGAAATTCTCTGGGATGCCCACGCGTGGGCCGGCGTGCTCTCGTCGCTGGTCCTCTTCGTGACCTTCTTCCTGGGGGCCTTCGCGCTCTTCGCGGAGGAGCTGTCGCCCTGGCAGGAGCCCACGTTCCGCGCGCCCATCGCCGTGCCGGAAGCTCAGGCCGTCGCGCTCGCGCAAAGGCTCGCGGACACGGAGGCCGCGTCGCGCCCGGTCTGGTTCGGCATCTCCCTGCCCACCGAAGAGGAGCCGTGGCTGCGCCTGTGGCGGATGACCGACGGCGCCATCCATCCGCTCTGGTTGGACCCTGTCTCTGGCCGTCAGCTCGGGGAGCGCAGCGACCTGGGGGAGTACCTCAACGCGATGCACTTCCTGGAGCCGCTGCCGGGAGGAAGGCACCTGTCGGGGCTCGCCTCGGCGGTGCTCGTCCTGCTGGTGGGCACGGGGCTGCTGCTCCAACTGGGCCGGATGCTGCGCGAGCTGGTCCAGTTCCGTCCAGGCTCGTCGCGGCGGGTGTTCTGGTCCGACACGCACAAGGTGATTGGCGTCATCAGCGCGCCGTTCCTGCTCGTCTTCGGACTCACGGGCGGGATTCTCTGGTTCGACGACTGGTTCGAGCCCGCCGTGGTGAAGACATCGATGAAGGGCGACCTCCAGGTGAAGGAGCGCGCCGTGGACTGGCCCTCTCCTCCCGCTGCGTCGGGCAGGCCCGCGGGTGCGCCCGACCTGGCCCATGCGCTCGCACTGGCGAAGCAGCGCTTCCCCGCGTCGTCGCATCACTGGTTCTTCTTCGACAACCTCGGTGACGAGCACGGCCTCGTCCACCTTCCGGGCGAGCGCGAGGGCACGCTCCACGCCTTCACCCACGTGCGTGTCTCGCGGACGGGGGAGCTGGTGTGGGCCCGCGACACGGGAGGCGGGACGATCTACTCGCGGGTGATGGACCCGCTGTATGGGCTGCACTTCGCCACCTGGGCCAGCCTCCCCGCCAAGGTGCTCTACGCCCTGCTGTCCTTCGTCTGCGCGTTCGGCATCCTCGCGGGCAACCTGCTCTGGTTGGAGCGGCGGCGCGCGAAGGCGTCCAGCCGGTTCGACCGGGTGCTCGCGAAGCTGACCTCCGGGGTCTGCGCGGGACTCGCGCTGGCGGTCGCGAGCCTGTTCCTGGCCAATCAGGTGCTCCCCTCGGAGCTGGCCGCGCGTCCGGGCTGGGAGCACGCCGCCTTCCTCTCGGCGTGGGCGCTCGGAGTCGTCGGCGCCTTCGTCGACAGCGAGCCCGCGCGGTATGCGCGCCGCCTGCTCCTGGGCGCCAGCGTACTGCTCGTCGTCGTCCCGCTCATCGACGCGGCGAGGACGGGGCGGTGGCCGCTCGCCTCCGGCTCCTCGCACGTCCTGGTGACCGAGCTGGGCCTCGTGGCGCTGGCGCTCCTCCTCGCTGGCGCGGCGCGCGGCGTCCGTCGCCTCCAGCGGCCCACGCCCGTGGCTTCCTCCTCCTCCGTCGAGCCGGAGGCCCCCGCCTCCGTGCCGACCTGACCCTCCACGCCTCACCCCCCTCAACGGAGTTCATCATGAGCACCCTCCGCCGTCTCGCCACGGCATCCGCCGCCACCACCCTCCTGCTCACCACCACCCTCGTGGGATGCGGGGACGATGACGAGAAGACGAAGCCCCCGGTCGAGACGAAGGACCCCGTCTACAGCCTGGCCACGTCGGTCTTCTCACAGGCCGGCAGCGCCACGTACGTGAGCGTCTTCAACTCGCTGGACGTCACCGCGCTGGATTTGACGAAGGCCCGCGAGCACTCCGGCTTCGCGACGATTGGCGCCGTCGACGGGATGCTCTTCGTTGGCGCGGGCGAGAAGCCCGAGGTGTCTCGCTACACGGTGCGCGATGACGGCTCGCTGGAGGAAGCGGGGCGCATCAGCTTCGCCAACTACGGCCTCGCCACCTCGCCGCTCTACTTCAACCAGTTCGTGGACTCGACCACCGCGTACATGTCGCTGGAGGAGTCCAAGCGCATCCTCTGGAATCCCTCGACGATGGAGATCTCCGGCCCCGTCGAAGCGCCGGGCCTGGTCCGCGAGCGCGAGGACCTGGTGGTGAAGACGAGCTATGACCGCGGCCGCGTGGTGCGGGGGGACTATGCGTTCCAGGCGTTCTACTGGACGGATGGTGAATACTTCGACTTCCTGCCCACCTCGCAGATCGCCATCTACTCGAAGGCGGATGACAGCTTGGTGAAGCTGCTGGACGCGCCGTGCCCCGGGCTCGACGTGGCGACGCAGGACGAGGCTGGAAACATCTACTTCTCCAACTGGGTGTTCAGCTCCGCGGCGCCCGTCCTCAAGGAGGGCGCGCCCCCCACGTGCCTGGTGCGCATCAAGGCGGGCTCGCAGGAGATTGACACCGCCTTCACCCGCTCGCTGTCCTCGCTGGTGGGCAACCGGGAGACGGCGGCGTTCCGCTACCTGGGCAACGGCGTCGGCGTGGTCGCGGTCTTCTACAAGGAGAACCTGACCATCGACGCGAACACCAAGCCCACGGACATCACCGGCGGCCTGCACTGGAAGCTGTGGCAGGTCAATCTGACGGCGGGCACGGCGGCGCCCGTCGAGGGGCTCGACTTCATCGCGGGCGGCTACTACGCCTTCACGCTCGACCAGCGGACCTTCCTGCTGCTGCCCACGGCCGACTACAGCAAGACGGCCGTCTGGGAGCTGGGCACCAGCGGCGCCGCGGTCAAGCGCTTCGAGACGTTGGGCTGGGCGTACCAGTTCGTGAAGGTGCGCTGAGCCGTGCCTGACGCGCCTGGCCTTCGTCGAGGCCGGGCGCGTCGTCCCTCGTCAATCAGTACTCGAGCGTGCCCTTGAGCCAGGCCGCGCGGCCGGGCCGCTCGACGCCGAAGAAGTCGAAGACGCGGGCGTCGGTGACGTTCTCCAACTCGGCGGTGAGTCCCGCGGTGAGCTTGCCCCGCCGGACGCGGTAGCCGATTCCCGCCGCCTGCACGAACTGGGTGTCGACCGTGTCCTTCGACTCCACCGTGCCCAGGCCCTCCCAGTTGCGGAAGAAGCCATTCACGTAGCGCGTGCTCCAGAACGGGGACAGCTCGTCCTCCGCCAACGCAATCCCTCGCAGGGACACCCGGGCCGTGGCGTTGGCGAAGAGCCACGGACGATTCGGCAGGCGGCGTCCCTCGAAGGCCCCGAAGGTGCCCTGGCCGGAGACGTTGCGCGGGTTCTGCACCGTGGCGTTGGCATCCAGGCTGAAGAGCCCGCCCGGTGAACTCCACCCCGCCGAGCCCTCGACGCCGAGAATCCGGGCCGCGTACACGTTCTGGTAGCTCCACTCGCGGTCTCTCCCCGTGAGCAGGATGAGGTTGTCCGCGAAGCGGGCGAAGCCGTTGAGCTCACCCCGGAAGCTGCCCAGCTTCGTGCGCAGCGGCACGGAGGCGAGGCCCAGGTTCAGGTTGTGGCTGTGCTCCGGCTCCAGGTCGAGGTTCTCCTGGACGAGCACGCCGTTGCCGAAGACCTCGTCGGGACGCGGCAGGCGCGTGGCGCGCTCGTAGCTGGCCTTGAGATAGAGCGGCGAGCCCAGCCGGAGCCGCAGCGCGGCGCCGCCTCCGAGCCGATGCAGCTCGCGGTCCTTCTTCCGCCATCCCCCTGTCGCCAGCGGCTGCTCGGCCTTGCCCACGTAGACGTAGTCCTTGCCGAAGAGGATGACCTCCAGCGCGTCGTCGAGCAGGTCGACCTCGTACTCGAGGCCGGTGACGAAGGTGAGCTGGGAGCGCTCCGCGGCGAGCCTGTCCGGGTCGCTGGGGCTGGCCCTGCGACGCTCCTCGCCCGTGCGCACCATCAGCGTCGGCGCGAAGGCGAGCCGCAGCGTCTGATGCTTCGCCACGTCCCAGCCCACGTTGACGCGGCCGTAGACGGAGCTCTGCCAGACGGTCTGGTCGATGGGGTTTTCGCCCAGCTCGCCCGCCACCTCGCGCGGATTCACGCGGTTGCCGAACCAGTCGTAGACCCACTCGCCCACGTCGACGAGCTTGGTGGCCTGCCACGCGTAGCCGGCCAGCACATCCAGGCGGGCGCTCGGCGACAGCGTCTTCGCGTAGAGCAGCTGCGCGCCCAGCGTGTCGGAGTCGTAGCGGGCCTCGCCATAGGGCGCGCCCGACATCACCAGATTGTGCTGCAGCTCCTTGTCGTGCCGGGCGCCGAACGCGCGAACGACGATGCGGTCCGCCCAGGACAGGCCGGTGTAGCCCGCCTCGACACCTCCGCCGAGCGCGTCGTAGCCGTCGTGGAAGCGCTTGACGGTGACGGGACGGATGGAGCCCCGGTCGTCCGCGGCCTCGACGTCGACGGAGTAGTCGTTGTTCGTGGTGTCGGCGAAGAAGTGGGCCCGCGCGTGGAAGCCCTCCTCCGCGGGCTTGTAGCCACCGCCGAGCGTGAGGCGGAAGGTGCCGAAGGCTCCGCCCTGAAGCGACACGGCGCCATGCGCGCCGACCTCCAGGGGCGAGGAGACGAGGTTGACGGCGCCCCCCAGCGCGTCCGCGCCGTAGCGCACCGGCACCACGCCCCGATAGAGCTGGATGGAGTCGACCAGGTTGACCGGCACGTTGGCGATGCCGAAGGGATAACCCGAGAGGTCCAACGGCACGCCGTCCAGGAAGAAGCGAATCTGGTCGTCGGTGAGGCCGTTGAGCGCGAACAGCGCGGTGCTGCCGAGCCCTCCCGTGCGCCGCACCTCCACGCCTTCCTGCGAGGCGAGCACCTGGCCCAGGTCTCCGGAGCGGGAGCGCGCGCGCTGGATGCTCACGACTCTCACGGCCTCGGCGGACTGGCGTCGCTCTTCCGAGTCCGAGCGCGCGGAGACGGTGGTCTCCAGCTTCTTCTCCTCGGGGACCGGTGGCGTGGCCTCGGTGATGGGGGCTGTCGCCGTGGGCTCGGAGCCGGGCTGCTGGGGGACGGGCG
>NZ_JABUMQ010000257.1:0-16993 GCF_013336645.1 Myxococcus sp. CA039A
CTTCCCTCCGCCACCAGGGCCCGAGGGCCGTTCTCCGCCCCGGTCCGTCATCCGCCCCGCGCCCGACGCGCCACCCACGGCGGGTCGGCCCGAAGGCTGCGGCGTGCCGCCCTCCTGCGCCGCGCGCACGGACAGCGCCAGTCGCTTGCGCTGCAAATCCACGGTGAGCACACGCACCGTCAGCCGGTCCCCCACCTTCACCACCTCGGAGGGGTCCTTCACGAACTTCGTCGAAATCTGGGACACGTGGACAAGGCCATCCTGGTGCACGCCCACGTCCACGAAGGCGCCGAACGCGGTGACGTTCGTCACCACACCCTGGAGCACCATGCCCTCCTTCACGTCCTCCAGCGTGCGCAGGTCGTCCCGCATCACCGGCGCGGTGAAGTCGCCGCGAGGGTCCCTGCTCGGCTTCTCCAGCTCCGCGAGGATGTCCTTCAGCGTCAGCTCTCCCAGGTCCGGGCCCAGGTAGCGCTTGGGGTCGATTTTCCGCACCAGCGCGGCGTTCCCCACGAGCGAGCCCACCTCCACGCCCAGGTCCTTCGCCATGCGCTCCACCACCGAGTAGCGCTCCGGATGCACCGCGCTCGAGTCCAGCGGCTCCGGCCCTCGCACGCGCAGGAAGCCCGCCGCCTGTTCGAACGTCTTCGGCCCCAGGCCGCTCACCTTCAGCAACTCCCGCCGCGTGGTGAAGCGCCCCTTCGAGGCCCGGTGCGCCACCAGCTTCTTCGCCAGCGACGGGCCCACGCCGGACACGTGCTCCAACAGCTGCGGTGAGGCGGTGTTCACATCCACGCCCACCGCGTTCACGCACGAGTCCACCACCTCGCCCAGCTTCTTCTTCAAGAGCCCCTGGTCCACGTCGTGCTGGTACTGCCCGACGCCGATGCTCTTCGGGTCTATCTTCACCAGCTCCGCGAGCGGGTCCTGCAAGCGCCGGCCAATGGACACCGCGCCCCGCAGGCTGACGTCCATTTCCGGGAACTCGTCACGGGCCACCTCGGACGCCGAGTAGATGGACGCGCCCTGCTCGCTCACCGACACCACCGGCACCTGCGAGCCCAGGGCCTTCAGCGTGTCGCGAACGAAGGTCTCCGCCTCGCGGCTGCCCGTCCCGTTGCCTACCGCGATGAGCTCCGGCTTGTGCTTCTGCACCACGGCAGACAGCAGCTTCGCCGCGCGCACCCGCTCGTCCGCTCCGCGCTCCGAGTAGAGCGTCACCGTCTCCGCTACGCTGCCCGTGTTGTCCAGCATGGCCAGTTTGATTCCCGTGCGCAGGCCCGGGTCCAACGCGAGCACCGCGCGCGCCCCCGCCGGAGCGGTGAGCAGCAGGTGCCGCAGGTTCTCCCCGAAGACGCCAATGGCGCCCTTGTCCGCGCGCTCCTTCAGCTCCGCGCGCAGCTCCGACTCCAACGACGGCCCCAACAGCCGCTCCCAGCTGTCATCCACCGCGGCGCGCAGCTCCGAGGCGAAGAGGGACTGTGGCTTCGTCACCACGCGCCCACCGAGCAGCGCCTTCACCTCGTCATCCGGCATGTTGAGCTTCACCTTCAACACGCCCTCCTCCTCACCGCGCAAGAGCGCCAGCACGCGGTGCGACGGGGCCTGGGACAGGGGCTCCTCGTGGCCGTAGTAGTTCTCGAACTTGGTGGGCTCGTTCTTCTTCGCGGACACCACATCCGAGCGCAGCGTGCCCCGCTTCGCGCACACCTCGCGCGTCGCGCGGCGCAGACCCGCGTCCTCGCTCACCCGCTCCGCGCAGATGTCGCGCGCGCCCGCGAGCGCCGCCGCCAGGTCCGGCACCTCCTTCTCCGCGTTGACGAAGGGCCGCACCTTCGCGTCCGCGTCCTCGCCCCGCTTCCCCTCCTGCTTCCACAGGAGGTCCGCCAGGGGCTCCAGCCCCTTCTCCCGAGCGATGGCCGCGCGCGTGCGGCGCTTGGGTTTGTACGGCAGGTACAGGTCCTCCAGCTCGGTGCGCGTCTTGGCCGCCTTGAGTGCCTTCGCCAGCTCCGGCGTCAGCTTCCCCTGCTCCTCCACGGAGCGCAGAATCGTGTCGCGGCGCGAGTCCAGCTCGGTGCGCTCGGAGGCCTTGTCGAGGATGGTCTGGATTTGAACCTCGTCCAGCCCTCCCGTGACTTCCTTGCGATAGCGCGCGATGAAGGGAACGGTGGCTCCGTCGGCGTTCAGCGCCAGGGTGCGGTCCACCTGCTCGGGCCGGAGCCCCAGCTCCTGCGACAACTCAGCGGCGTAGGCGTGCATGACGCCCCTTCTATAACCCGGTCCCCACGCGGCTCCCAGCGCACGTCACCCGCGCTGTCGGGACTCCCACTCAGAGCGCAACAGTCCCCAGTATTGCTGGTCCTTGCGCTCCCCGCGCAGCATGCAGTGCCCGCGCATCGTCCCCTCCAGCGTGAAGCCCAGCTTGCGCGCCACGCCCTGGGACGCCAGGTTCTCCGACAGCGTCGTCAGCCACACCCGCTCCAGGAAGGGCAAGGTGAAGAGGCGCTCCAGCATCATCCCCACCGCGCGCGAGCCCAACCCGCGCCCGTGGTACGCCTCCGACAACATGTAGCCCAGCTGCGCCCGACCATGCTCCCGGGACACGTCCCGAGCGGACACCGTGCCCACCCACGCGTCCTGGTACCGCACGAACCAGCGAAACCCCTTCGCCCGAGGCTCCTCCAGCGAGCTCGCCTCCAGGATGCGCTTCACCAGCGTCTCCGGCGAGTCCTCCTCGGTGTCCACGTAGCGCCGCGCGGCGGCTTCCGCGCGCAGCGACATCCAGAAGTCCACATGCTCGGGCCGGGCGGGAACGAGGAGGAGGTCCGAAGCCGAGGAGCCAGTCGTCATGGCCCGACTTCTAACGCGTTCCACCTCGGAGGACTGCCTCCGCGGCAGCGCCCCTCGCTCCGCCGGAGAGCCGCCGACCTCAAGGCCAGCGGCGCTCGTGCCTCGAAGGGCCCTACGGAGTCACGCCGACGTCAGTCGGCGTTTGAGGCGATGATGGTGGCGATGATGATGACGGGGATGGTGATGGCAGGCGTAGTCCCGCCCACCGCCCCCTCGAGCTGCCCCAGCTGATTCACGTCCAGGGTGCGAAGGGTCTCCTTCTTCAGCGACAGCTTCTTGATGCTTTGCGCAGTCATGGCGTCTCCGAGTCCTGGTGAATGCAACACACCGCACCGAGCCCCCTGGCTCGGCCATTCGTCAGGTTAGACGGACGCCGAATCCCGCACACCTGGGTGCGAAGACACTCACGCCCGAGACGCGGCGAGGGCCGCCACCGGAGCGTCCTGGCTCTCGGCGCGGCCCTCGTCCCCCCCTCGCGTGGCGAGAGCGAGTGTCACGTCATCAGAGTTTGGTAATCGTCCCGTTCTCGATGCGGAAGTCCACGCGCGTGAACTTCGCCGCGAGCTCGCTGTCCGTCTTGAACGAGTAGTCCTTGGCCACCTCGGAGCTGGGGATGAGGTGGTAGGAGGCCAGCGCCTGCGTGCCCTTGAGCTCCATCACCACGAAGCCGTGCTCGTCACCATTGACGTAGCGCATGCCCGGGTTGGAGGCCATGAGCGAATCGTTCAACTGCGTGACGACGTACTTGTAGATGGGGCTGTTGGGCGAGTAGCCCGCGCCGAAGACGGCCAGACCCGCCAGCTCCTTGATGGAGCCGGAGGTAATCGCGGGCGCAGTCAGTGTGGGCACGCCCGACTCCTCCGACGCGAACGACGCGTGGATGTCGCCGGAGATGAACATCGCGTTCTTCACCTGGTTCGCCCGGACGAACGCCAGCAGCTCCTCCTTCTTCGTGGGGAAGCCGTCCCACTGGTCCACGCTGAAGTAGAACGCCTGACGCAGCGTCGCTTCACCGATGTCCGGCTTGTCGGACAGGTCGAACACCATGGACGTCATCGACACGGAGCTGACGACAATCTTCCAGGTGTTGGTCGACTGCAGCTGCGTCTGGAGCCACGCCTGCTGCGCCTGGCCGAGCACGTCCTCCGTGGCGCCCTGCGAGGCCCCATAGGTGAGGCGCGAGAACAAGTCATAGATGGGCTTCACCACGATGTAGCGCGAGCCCTGGATGCCGAACAGGCCCGCCTTGCCCATGTGCACGTAGGCCAGCCCCCGGGGCGCGCCCGTCGCGGAGAGCAGCGGAATCGCCGGCTGCTGCGCCGCCACACGCGCGGTGTTCACCGCCGTCAGCACCTGGTTGACGTAGAAGAGCGACTGGCCGCCCTTCACCCATGACCCGGCCTTCTCCGTGGCCTCCGCCTGGGTGAGGCCCGCGCCCATCGCCTGCTGCACGTACGCGCCCTGCAACACCGCCTTCTGCACGGCGTGCTCCGCCGCGTCGATGTCCACGTAGGCGAACGTCTCCGACTGGAGCAGCGCCTGCACCGGCGCGGGCAGGTTCGGCAGCGCCACGGCCAGCAGCTGCGCGGGCACCGCCACCCGGCCCGGGTACGCGTCCTCGGGGATGAGGTGGTCCGGACGGAAGGTGCGGTAGTCGGCCACCGCCAGCTTCAGCGCCTTGCCGAACTCGAAGTCACGGTAGACGCGCGTGTTCGGGTACACCGGCGCGGCCGCCGGGTCCATGGCGCCCTCCGCCGAGTTCGTGTTGTCCAGCGGGATGTACTCGAAGAAGGCCCGCTCCGAGTTCTGCTTGCGCTCCAACTGCAGCTCCGACGCGCGCCCATCCAGGTACGTCGCGTTGGGCCCCCAGCTGTCGTCGGAGAACTCATGGTCGTCCCAGATGACGATGAACGGGTAGCGCTCGTGGACCTTCTGGATGATTTTGTCCGTGCGCAGCGTCTTGTAGAGGTCGCGGTAGTTGGACAGCGAGTTGGCCGCGAAGAAGGCCCTCAGCCCCGTGCCCACCTTCAGCGCCTTCTCCGGCTCGCTGAACTTCACCGTCCGGGTGTCGCCGCCCGACTGGAAGGACGGGTCGCCCGTCGTCTCGTAGACGTAGTCACCCAGGAACACGACGAAGTCCAGGTCCTCGTCGAGCTGCAGCAGCCGCTGCCACGCGTTGTAGTAACGGCCGATGTAGTCCTGGCAGCTGGCGAAGGCGAACTTCACCGCCACGTCATCCCCGGCCGCCGGCGCCGTGCGGGTGCGGCCCGTCGCCGTCGTGTACTTCTGCCCGCCCGTCTCGAAGGTGAAGCGGTAGTAGTACGTCGTGCGCGGCGACAGGTTCGTCACCTTCACCTTCAGCGCATGGTCATTCGCCACCAGCGCCGTGAAGCTCCTGTCCAACACCAGGCTCGAGAAGCTCTCGCTCGTCGACACCTCCAGCCGCACCGGCGCATCCGCGCCCGCGTTGTCGGGGTTCACCGCGCGCACCCACAACACCACGCTGTCCGGACGCGGATCTCCCGAACAGATGGACTGAGGGAAGTACTTCGCACCGTCATGGGTCTGCGTGTCGTCGTCGGAACAGCCGAATGAGGTGCTTGCCGCGACGGCAACCACGGCCTGCAGGAAGCTGCGACGCTTCAATCTGTCGAACAAGGCGGGACTCCCGAAATGGAGCGCGGGTGAAGGACCAGCGCGCGCGAGTCTACGGCCCTCGTCCATCACTCCGGAAACATCCCCGCCACGCCTCCGACACAACGCACCGTGTCAGCACTCCGCGACGCACGCGACTCACGCGGCCCGCATGAAACACGACGGGGCTGCCCTCGACTGGAGAGGACAGCCCCGAACGGCGTGTCGAGAGGCGGCTCGCGAGGAGCCGCCGTCACCGACTCACTTCACGGCCTTCACGCGCGGGCGCTTCTCGGTGGTGGCCTCGGCGGGAGCCTCCTCCGCGGCGGGAGCGGCGGCGGCGCCCGGGCCCTTCGCGATGCCGTACTTCTCCAGCACGCGCGCCTCAATCTCCTTCGCCACCTCCGGGTGCTCCCGCAGGTAGTCCTTCGCGTTCTCACGGCCCTGGCCGATGCGCTCTCCATTGAAGGAGAACCAGCTGCCGCTCTTCTCCACGATGTTGTCGTTGGAGGCCAGGTCGATGAGGTCGCCCTCACGGGAGATGCCCGAGCCGTACATGATGTCGAACTCGACCTCCTTGAACGGAGGGGCCACCTTGTTCTTCACGACCTTCACGCGGGTGCGGCTGCCCACCACGTTATCGCCGTTCTTGATGGCGCCGATGCGGCGGATGTCCATGCGCTGCGACGCGTAGAACTTCAGCGCGTTGCCGCCCGTCGTCGTCTCCGGGTTGCCGAACATCACGCCAATCTTCATGCGAATCTGGTTGATGAAGATGACGCACGTCTGGCTCTTGGAGATGGTGCCCGTGAGCTTGCGCAGCGCCTGGCTCATGAGGCGCGCCTGCACGCCCATGTGCGCGTCGCCCATCTCGCCCTCGAGCTCCGCCTTGGGGACGAGCGCGGCCACCGAGTCCACCACCAGCACGTCGATGGCGCCCGAGCGCACCAGCATCTCCGCGATTTCGAGCGCCTGCTCACCGGTGTCCGGCTGGCTCAGGAGCAGGTCGTCGGTGCGCACGCCCAGCTTGCGCGCATAGCCCACGTCCAGCGCGTGCTCCGCGTCCACGTAGCCGCAGATGCCACCGCGCTTCTGCGCCTCCGCGACGATGTGGAGACACAGCGTCGTCTTGCCGGAGGACTCCGGTCCGAAAATCTCGATGATTCGGCCCTTCGGCACGCCGCCCACGCCCAAGGCGATGTCCAAGGAAATCGAGCCCGTCGAAATGGCCTGCACGTCGTGCATCAGCGGCTCGTCGTTGCCGAGCCGCATGATCGAACCCTTACCGAACTGGCGCTCCACCGCGGACATCGCCAGCTCGATCGCCTTTTCCTTCTCCTGATTCACGGCCATTTGACTTGAGCTCCTTGTATTGGCGAGCCACCCCGGCTCACCTGAACGCGCTTTTAGTACGCGATGGGTAGACCCTAGTCCACCCCTCTGACATCCGTGTTGCATCCTGTCGGTCAGCTAGCTCTCGCGGAGGGCAGCCAGGAGGACGGCGACCGCGCCTGCCACACCTGCCCACAGCCCCCCGGCGTGGCCGGCCGACCCCAGGGCCAACAGCAGCCCGTAGCCCGACACGAGGGCCAGCAGGCCCAGGCCCAGCCGGTACACGGGACTGCGAGGCGGGGCAAGCCACAAGGCCATCATCGCCATCACGCTCAGGCCCACCTGCAAGGTCACCGTGCCTTCGACGATGCCCGGCCGCAGCAGCTCCTCGAGGACCTGGGCCAGCAGCCCGCCGGTGAGCACGGTGGCGGGCACTCCGGCCCCGAAATCGAAGACGCTCTTGCGGCCGCCGGGCCGGGCCGCGGTGTTGGCGCGCAGGTGCTTGAGGTCGTCGGGCTCGACTTCCAGGGCGTAGGGAAAGCCCAGGGACAGGAGCGCCTCCACCGCCACCGCGCGGCAGGAGCGCCCGTCGGCGTCCACCAGTCCGTCCAGCCTTCCGCCGTCGAGCAGCCGGTGCAGGGTGTCCGCCACCTGCCGCTCCCCGCCGCCGGTCCCCAACTGCTTCAGGACTTCATTGAGGCGCGCGGCCGCCTCGGGCCGCTCCGCCTGGGAGGCCCCCACGGCCTGCTCCACCCGCACCAGCACCGGCAGGGGCAGCTCCACCGGAGGCGTGGGCCGTCCGGCCGCCTCTGACGGAGGAGGTGCCCAGGCGGCGAGGTCCGCCAGACGCTCCTCGTCCGCGCCCTCCTCGGGTCTGGAGCTGGGTGGATGTGTGCGCGTGGCGTCCGACACGGGGAGACTGTATCCACGGAGGCCCGCGCGGTTCAAAGAGACGGTGTCCGCAACTTCTTGCGGGTAACGGGGTTGAAGTCGACCGTGGACGTGGATTCGGACGCACAGGCGATGCTGAAGGTGGCCGCGGGGGACCGTCGGGCGTTCGCCTGGCTGTTCGACCGCTACCATGCGAGCGTGGCGCGTTTCGCCTTCCGCTTCGTGGGAGACAGGGAGCGCGCGGAGGAGCTGACGCAGGACATCTTCGTGAAGCTCTACCGCAACGCGAAGGCGTACCAGCCCACGGCGCGCTTCAAGACGTTCCTGTTCCGGGTGGCCACCAATCACTGCCTCAACGAAGTACGGCGCGGGGAGTACCGCGTGGCCCACACGTCCACCGAGGCGCCGGACGGCGAGGAGACCGGAGGCGTGGAGATGGCGGGGCCGGACGGCGACAGGCCGGACCAGGCGCTGGCGGGACGGGAGCTGGAGCAGGCGGTGGGCGACGCGCTCCGCGACATGAGTGACCGGGAGCGCGCGGCCTTCACCATGTGCCGCTTCGAGGGCATGGCCTACCGGGACATCGCGGAGGCGCTGGAGGCGAGCGAGTCCGCCGTGAAGAGCCTCATCCACCGGGCGACGCTGGCGGTGGCGCGCAGGATTGAAGAGCTGCAGGCGGGCACCGTGCCCGCGAGGAGCAGGGCATGAGCTGTCATTTCGAGGAAGACCTCACGGCCTACGTGGACGGCGAGCTGCCCGCGGCCCGCCGCGAGCAAGTCGCATCCCACCTGGTCGGCTGCACCGGGTGCCGCGCGACGGAGGCGCTCCTGCGCCACACGGTGGCAAGGGTTGCGGAGTTGCCGGACTTCGTGCCGTCGGCGGACACGAGGCGCGCGGTGCTGGCGAAGCTGGATGCGCTGCCGGTGCCGTGGTGGGAGCGGCTGCGGACGTTGCTGCGCCCGGCGGTGCTGGTGCCCTCCGCGGGGCTGGCCGTGGCGGTGGGGCTGGCGCTGGTGGTGGTGGGGCCGGGCCCCGAGGCACCCGAGGAGCTGGAGGACCCGGCGGTGATGGAGCTGGCGGCGAACCTGGAGCTGGTCGAGGACTACGAGCTGTTGGGGCTCGACAGCCCCGAGGACCTGGAGGTCGTCGCGAGCCTCCACGAACTGGAGGCGGCGCAATGACGGGCCGGACGTGGATGGCGCTGGGCCTGATGGTGGCGCTGCTGACGGGTGTGGGCGCGCGCGCGGAGACGGAGCGGCCGGCGACGGCGGCCGAGCGCTTCGAGAAGATGACGCCGGAGCAGAAGCAAGCGCTGCGCGGAAAGCTGCGCGAGTTCAAGTCGCTGCCGAAGGACGAGCAGACGCGCATCCGGGGCAACCTGGAGCGCTGGCGCAAACTGCCCCCCGAGGAGCGCGAGCGGCTGCGCGCCAACCAGCGGGAGCTGCGCAAGCTCAACGTCGCCGAACGGCAGGCCCTGCGTGAGCAGGCGCGCGAGCTGAGGAAGATGGACCCGGAGCGGCGCGCCGCGATGCGCCAGCGGATGAAGGCCTACCTGCGGGAGAACCCGGAGCGGCGCGAGCAGCTCATGGAGAACATGCGCCGCTGGCGGCAGATGACGCCCGAGCAACGCCAGGAGATGCGAGAGCGCGTGCGCGAGAGGCGGCGCCGGTGAGCCCCGCCTCGCCGCTCGTGTTGTTCATGGCGCTCGTGGCGGCCCCGGTGGCTCTTGGCGCGAGCCCGTCGGAGACTCCTCGCACCGAGGAAGCTCCCCTCCCCCCGGTCCCCGCCAGGACGCCGTCGCGTGAGCCCACCCGACCCGCGACAGTCCTGTCAGAGGAGGACCGCGAGGTGGTGGAGAACCTGGAGCTGCTGGAGAGCATGGACGCCGCCGAGGACCTGGAGCTGCTGATGGAGCTGGCCCAGCAGGACTGAGCGCTCCCCGCGCGGCACGAAGTCCTCCCGAGAACGACGAAAGCCCGAGCTCCCTCGAGGGGAACCCGGGCTTCGCGTACGTCAGGGACGCTCGAGCGGCGGCTACTCCACCGTCACGCTCTTGGCGAGGTTGCGCGGCTGGTCCACGTCATTCCCGCGCATCTCCGCCACGTGGTACGCGAGGAGCTGGAGCGGAATGGTGGCAATCACGGGCGCGAGCAGCGCGCACGCCGCCGGAACCCGGATGACGTGGTCGGCGAGCCCGCCCACCTGGTCGTCGTCCTCGTCGATGACGGCGATGACCTTGCCGCCGCGCGCGCGGACCTCCTCGATGTTGCCGATGATCTTCTCGTAGGCCACGTGCGGCTTCTTCGGCGCGATGACCACCACCGGCATCTTCTCGTCGATGAGCGCAATCGGGCCGTGCTTCATCTCGCCACCCGCGTAGCCCTCCGCGTGGATGTACGAAATCTCCTTCAGCTTCAGCGCGCCCTCCAGCGCCACCGGGTGCATGGGGCCGCGGCCGAGGAAGAGGAAGTCCTGCGAGTTCATGAACTCACGGGCCACGCGCTTCACGGCCGGCTCGCACTTGAGCACCTCTTCAATCATCTTCGGGATTTCCGTCAGATGGGTGAGGTGCTCCTGCGCCGCCGCCACGGACAGCGTGCCGCGCATGCGGCCCAGCTTCACCGCCAGCAGGTAGAGAGCGACCAGCTGCGTGGTGAACGCCTTGGTGGACGCGACGCCAATCTCCGGACCGGCGTTGGTGAGGACGGAGAACTCCGCCTCACGCGTCATCGCGCTGCCAATGACGTTGCAGATGGCCATCGCCGTGGCCCCGCGCGCCTTGGCCTCCTTGAACGCCGCCAGCGTGTCCGCCGTCTCACCCGACTGGCTGATGGCGATGGCCAGGTGTGAGGACTCGACAATCGGGTCGCGGTAGCGGAACTCGCTCGCCAGCTCCACTTCCACCGGGAGCCGCGCCAGCGTCTCAATCATGTGCTTGCCGGCCACGCCCGAGTGCCACGACGTGCCGCACGCCAGGATGGTGATTTTCGTCAGCGAGCGGACCTTCTCGGGCGTCATGTTCCAGCCCTCGAAGTGGACGTCGCCCTCGGTCAGGAGCATCCGGCCGCGCAGCGTGTCCGCGACGGCGCGGGGCTGCTCCCAGATCTCCTTGTGCATGAAGTGCTTGTAGCCGCCCTTCTCCGCCATCATCGGCGTCCAGTCGATGCGGCGGGTGGCGCGGTTCACCGGCTGACCCTGGCGGTTGAAGATGTCCACCTTGGCGGCGGTGACGATGGCCAGGTCACCCTCCTCCATGTAGACGATGTCGCGCGTGTGCTCGAGCACCGCGGGCACGTCGCTGGCGATGAAGTTCTGCCCCTCGCTCAGCCCCAGCACCATGGGCGACGCGTTCTTCGTGCAGACGATGCGGTGGGGGTCCGTCGCGCTCACCACCGCCAGCGCGTACGTGCCCTTCACCTGGTCAATGGCCCCGCGCACCGCGTCCGGCAGCTCCTTGCCGGCCTCCAGCTCATCCGAGATGAGGTGGGCGAAGACCTCCGTGTCCGTCTCCGACGAGAACACGTGGCCCTTGGCGCGAAGCTGCGCCTTCAGTGACAGGTGGTTCTCGATGATGCCGTTGTGGACCACCGCGACGTTCTTGTACGTGTGCGGGTGCGCGTTCTCGTCCGAGGGACGGCCGTGCGTGGCCCAACGGGTGTGGCCAATGCCGATGTTGCCTTGCGGCTGGTCCGCCACCACCCGGTTCTCCAGGTTGCGCAGCTTCCCCGTGGCGCGCACCACGTTGAGCTGGTTGCGATTGACCACCGCGACGCCCGCCGAGTCATACCCCCGGTACTCGAGCTTCTTGAGCCCGGACACCAGGATGGGAGCCGATTCCTTGTCACCGACGTAACCAACAATCCCGCACATATTCAGACCTCTCTCTCACGCCCACGCCCGCCGGAGCAAACCGAGGGATACCCATACTTCTCTGGGAGTGGCTGTCAGGCCGCTCCCCAAGCAAGAGCCACGCCCGCGCTCAACCGCCCTTCGCCGCGCGGCGCGCCTTCTTCGCGGCCACCCAGCCTTCCTTCGTCACCTGTGGCGCGCGTGACACAGCGAGGCTGCCGGGCGGCACATTTTTCGTCACCGTGGTGCCCGCCCCCACGTAGGCGCCGTCCCCCACCTTCACGGGAGCGACGAGCTGCGTGTCGGAGCCGATGAAGACGCCGTCTCCCAGCTCCGTGAGGCTCTTGTTCACCCCGTCATAGTTACAGGTGATGGTGCCCGCGCCCACGTTGCAGCCCGCGCCAATCTTGGCGTCACCCAGATAAGTCAGGTGGTTGGCCTTGGTCCCCTTGCCGATCTGCGCCTTCTTCGTTTCCACGAAGTTACCCAGATGCACATCCTCGGCCAGCTCCGTCCCGGGACGCAGGCGAGCGAACGGGCCAATGACGTTCCGCACGCCGACCTTCGCCTCCTCCAACACGGAGTAGGGCTTGAGCACGGAGCCGTCCGCCACGGTGGAGGCGCTCACCACACAGCCGGGGCCGATGGTGACGTTCTCCCCCACCACGGTGCCCGCCGTCAGCACCACCCCGGGGCCCACCTCGCTGTCGGCGCCCACCACCACGTCCTCTTCGATGAAGGTCGTGTCGGGGTCCAACAGGGTAACGCCGGCGCGCATGTGCGCCTCGTTGATGCGGCGCTGGAGCACCCGCGCCCGCGCCGCCAGCTCCACCTTGTCATTCACGCCCGCGGTCTCCGTGGCGTCCACGTCCACGGTGCCCACGCGCCCCTGCTTCGAGGCGAGTTCCACCAGGTCCGTCAGGTAGTACTCGCCCTGCGCATTGTTCGGTTTGATTTCGGCCAGCGCCTTCCAGAGGAAGGCCGCGTCGACGGAGTAGATGCCCGCGTTGCACTCCTTCACCGCGCGCTGCTCGGCGGTGGCGTCCTTCTGCTCCACCACCCGCACCACCCGGCCCCCCTCGCGAAGGACGCGGCCGTAGCCGGTGGGGTCGTCGAGCATCGTCGTCACCATTGCCAGCACCCCGCCCGCCTCGTCGTGCGCGGCGAGCAGCGCCGCCAGCGTCTCCCGACGGAGCAGGGGCACATCCCCGTACAGGATGAGGACCCGGCCGGAGAACCCCTTCAGGGCCTCTTCCGCCGAGCGCACCGCGTCCGCCGTCCCGCGCTGCTCACGCTGGAGCGCGAAGCGCAGGGGCGCGTCCGGAAACAACGCCCGGACTTCCTTCTCCACGCTCTCCGATTGATGGCCCACGACGGGCACCACCGTGGAGGCGCCAAGCTCGAGCGCTCGCTTGAGGGGATATGCGCACAGGGGCTTTCCGAGGATGGCGTGAAGGACTTTCGCCTTCTTCGACTTCATCCGCGTGCCCTTGCCCGCACACAACACCACCGCCGACAGAGCTGTCATGCGGCGGAGAATTAGGGACAGGGAATCGAGTCGTCAACCGCGCGAGGCTCCGAAGTCTCGGAGGTGTTGTCAGGTCGCGGCTTCGCGCTCACGGCCACGCACAGCGCGTTGCTCTTCACCGTGATTCCGAAGCTCGGCTTGAGAAAGAGCGTGACCCGCCCCGAGGGCGGAACAGACCCGGACCGGGTCGGTTTCTCAGGTGTGACCGGTGCGCTCATTTGCTCCCCCAGTCGCGACTCATGACCGGGGAAGGATGCACCCTCTTGAAAAACAATCCAAGAGGAAAATTGTTGCTGAGTTGAAATCATGGTCCGGTGCGGACAGTTCGTGCATACCGGGAGAGGTGTAGTCGGTGCGGCGCCCCCGAGTCCCGGCCCCCAGGTGTGGGTGAGTGTCCGCCGGGTAACACAACATCCGCGACGAAGGCCAGCCACAAGGTATTGATTGCGCCCCCAGGAGGGGACTTTCCCGTGAACGACACGAGCTTCGAGAAGCAAGCCCCGCGCACGAGCGCGAGGGTGCTGGAGGCGACGGTGCGAGGGCTGGCGGTGGCGCTCGTATTGATGGCGTGTGTGGCGCACGCGGCGCGGCCGTACCGGGGTGGCGCGGTGGCCACGGCGTATCCGCCGGCCAGCGAAGCGGCCTTGAAGATGCTCGACAAGGGCGGCAACGCGGTGGACGCGGCGGTGGCGGCGGCCTTCGTGGCGGCGGTCGTCGGGCCGTACCACTCGGGGGTGGGCGGAGGCGGCTTCGCGCTGGTGCATGACGCGAAGTCCGGCGCGACGCGGGTGCTGGACTTCCGCGAGGTGGCGCCCAAGGCGGCCACGCGGGACATGTTCCTGAAGGACGGCAAGGTGGTGCCGGGGCTGTCCACGGACGGCGTGCTGGCCGTCGCCGTGCCGGGCGCGGTGGCGGGATATCTGGAGCTGCTCAAGACGCACGGCACGCTGCCCCCGTCCGTTGTCCTGGCGCCGGCCATCGAAGCGGCGCGCAAGGGCCTGTGGGTGACGCCGCGCTACCGCAGCATGGCCGAGGGCCGGCTGGAGTGTCTGCGCAAGGACCCGGAGGCGACCCGCGTCTTCCTCGTCAAGAACGAGCAGGGCGAACATGTCGTCCCGCCCATCGGCCACCTGCTGCGCCAGCCGGACCTGGCGCGCACGCTCGCGAGCGTCGCGAAGAGCGGCCCCAAGGGCTTCTACTCGGGCGCGGTGGCCAAGGGCATCGTCGACACGGTGCAGGCGGGCGGCGGTGTGCTCACGCTGGAGGACCTGGCGTCCTACAAGACGCGCAAGCGCGAGCCGCTGGAGGGCAGCTACCGCGGCCACCGCATCCTCACCATGCCTCCGCCGAGCGCGGGCGGCGTGGCGGTGCTCCAGGTGCTGGGCGCCATGGAGCAGCTGCGGCCCCAGGGCTTCGGCTTCAGGGACCCGGAGGCCTTGCACCTGTACGTGGAGGCGTTGCGGCGCGCGTACGTGGACCGCGCCAAATACCTGGGGGACCCGGACTTCGCCGACGTGCCCACCGCGCGGCTCATCTCCAAGGGACACATCGCGGACCTGGCGGGCTCCATCGACCCGAAGAAGGTGACGTCCAGCCTGGCGCTCCTGCCCCAGACGGCGGGCACGCAGGGCTCCACGCTGACGGACAAGCCCGTGACGCTGACGCCGGAGCCGGAGCGCAAGAACACCACGCACATCTCCGTCGTGGACAAGCAGGGCAACGCGGTGGCGCTGACGGCCACGGTGAACTACGGCTTCGGCTCGTGCGTCGTCGCCAAGGGCACCGGCGTGCTGCTGAACGACGAGATGGACGACTTCGCCGCGCAGCCCGGCGTGCCCAACGCGTACGGACTCGTCACCGGCGAGCCCAACGCGATTCAGCCCGGCAAGGTGCCCCAGTCTTCCATGTCGCCCACACTGGTGTTCTCCAAGGAGGACCCCAAGCGCGTCATGCTCGCGGTGGGCAGCCCGGGCGGGTCCACCATCCCCACCACCGTCATCCAGGTCATCAGCAACATGGTGGACAGCGGCATGGACGTGGCGCGCGCGGTGAATGAAGGCCGCGTCCACCACCAGTACCTGCCGGACGAGTTGTGGGTGGACAAGTGGGGCCTGGAGCCGGCCACACTGTCGGCACTGGAGGCCAAGGGGCACAAGGTGCGACGCGTGGACCAGTGGGGCGACGCGGAGGCGGTGTTCATCGACCCGAAGACAGGACTGCGCTTCTCCGCGAGCGACCCGCGCAACGAGGGCCTCTCCCTGGGACAGGATTGAGACCGTGCCCGAGCCCCTGCCCATCTTCGACGCGCACCTGCACCCGGAAGGCCTGAGCGATCAGGACCTCGAGTCGATGCGTTTCTTCGGAGTGGAGCGGGCGCTCGTGGTGGCGCACCACTTCCCGGAGCCCACGTCCAAGGCCCTGCTGCGCCACTTCGACGACGTGGTGGAGCGGCAGCTCCCCCGGCTGGAGAAGGTGGGCATCCGCGCCTACGCCGCGCTGGGTGTCCACCCTCGCTGCATCCCCCGGCGCGGCCTGTCGGAGGTCCTCTCCGCGCTGCCCGACTACTTCCAGGGCGGCCGCGTCGTCGCCCTGGGCGAGACGGGGCTGCACGCGGGCGGAGAGGAAGAAGAAGAGGCCTTCCTGGAGCAGCTCGCGCTGGCGCGAAGCCTCAAGCTGCGCGTCGTCGTGCACACGCCCCTGGCGGACAAGGAGCGCCACACGCGCCGCATCCTGATGCTGCTGCGCCAGTCCGGCGTGCTGCCCTCGCGCGTGCTGGTGGACCACGCCACCGCGCGCACCGTGCGCACCATCCTGGAAGTGGGCCACTGGGCCGGTCTCACGCTGCATCCGGAGGCACTCGCCGCCGAGCGCGCCGTCGCGCTGGTGCGCAAGCTGGGCAGCGAACGGCTGGTGCTCAACTCCGACGCCGGTGACGGCGCCGGTGACATCCTGGGCCTGGCCCGCGTGGCCAACCTGCTCTCCAAGGCCCGCCTCTCCGAACGCGTCGTGCGCCGCGTCGCCCGGGACAACGCCGCCCGCTTCTTCCAGGTGGGCACCTGAGCCACACACGTCTGTGCCGCCCTTCACACCGACTCACACTTCAGGGCAGGTCGATTCACTTCCTGACTCCAGTCGGGTTGAATTTTTGCAACAAAAGACACCCCAATCCGTCCTCATTGGCGAGAGCGCATACGGGGAAGCCCCAGGCTCCGCCGCTGCTTTCACACTCCGGTTCGGGAGGGCCCTTTGCGTTCCACGTTCGTCATCGTCGCCGCCATCATGCTCGTGGGGTGCGGGGGTGCGTCGACCCGGCCCTCCGTTCGCACGGGCGACACGCAGGGGGCGCCCGCGCCGGAAGCCGGCCGCCTGCTCGCCGCCACACCCGAGCGCTTCATGGAAGCGTGTCGGCGCGACATCCAGGAGGCCCGTGGCGCGGTGGCGCGACTGACGGCGCCCGGCGCCCGGCGCCTGGCGACCCATGCCCTGCTCACCACCTATGACGACGCCGTGGCGCTCCTGGACGACGCGGTCGGCCGGTCTGGCATCGGCGCCAACGTGCACCCGGACGGCGCCTTCCGGGCCGCCGCGGAGCGGTGTGAGCAGGCCGTGGAGCGGGTGCGCACGGACATCTCGTTGGACCGCCGCGTCTACGACGTGCTGGCCTCGTTGGAGTTGGAGGGGCAGGACGCGCTGACCCGTCGCTGGGTGGCGCGGGTGCTCAAGGGCTTCCAGCGCGCGGGCGTGGACCGGGACGAAGCCACGCGGGAGCGGGTGCGCGTGCTCCAGGAGGAGCTCATCGTCCTGGGCCAGGAGTTCAGCCGCCACATCCACGAGGACGTGCGTCACCTGGACGTGGCCCCGTCAGCGCTGGCGGGCCTGCCGGAGGACTACGTCCGCGCCCACCCGCCC
>NZ_JABUMQ010000258.1:0-16727 GCF_013336645.1 Myxococcus sp. CA039A
CGCCACCACCGCCCGGATCCGGGTACGTGTACACGCAGTAGAAGTCGACGCAGACGGCGGTCGCCGCCTCGGGGCAGTTCGCCTCGCAGTTCCAGTCTCCGCCACACCGAGCCGGCCCACAGGTGAGCAACGAAGCCTGTGAGCTGGAGTCCTCGCGAGAGACCAGCTCCTCCTCGACCGACTCCGCCAGCGCGGGCGGCGCGGCCAGCGCGAAGGTGAGCACCACGGCAAGGCTCCAGGGATGCGACAAGCGACGCGAAGACATGAGCGGCTCCTCCAGGTGACCCGCCGGGCTTCATTTCAAGGCCCGCACGGGGAGTGCGAGCCTAGCACCCCCGCGACGAGGCCTCCGCGCGCGGCTTCACTTGAAGCACTTCGAGCGTCAGGGAGTAGGGCTCGCGACGGCGCGTGGTTCGGCGAGCCACTGCGCCAGGACCTTCGCATCGAGCGACTCGACGCCAAACGATGCCGGACCACAGCGCACCCCGCCATCCCGCTCGCGAACGAGTGGGTCCCTCGCGAACACCAAGATGACCGGCTTTCCCTCGGGGCTCACGTGCGGAACCACGTACTGCGCTTCCACGATGGGGCGAAGAGAGGGATCCGCGAGCAGCTTCCGGGTGAGCTGCCCGTCCGGTGTCCCCGCCTTGAGCTGGTCCCGGGCCTCTTCACAGAGCCAGCGCGCGGTCCGCGTGCCCTCCGGTTCCATCCCTGGCCACGAACTGCGCACCAGGCGCGCGCGCCCCGACATCAGCCAGCCCACGTGGTGTCCGATGCCCACCGAGGCCATCGTCGCGGCGAAGAGCAGCACTCCGAGCAGCAGCAGCGACACGCTCCAGCGCGGGCGCCACACGGAGGCCCCTGGCGCCTCGGTGTGGAGCTGACGCCACAACCACCGGAGGAACAGATGCGAGCCCGCGGCGAGCACCGCCGCCACGAGCAGGAACTCGGCGATGGCGCCCCAGCGGAACGTCACCTCCGGCAACACCTGCTGGAGGAAGGACAGCCAGCCAAAGGCGAGCAGAAAGGGCACCTTCATGACCCAGACCTGCCCCATGCACAGGAAGATCATCATCACGAAGATGACGCCCAGGAAGGTCACGCCCTTTTTCGACTTCACGGCGCGCCCTCCGCCACGAACGAGCGATGGATGTCCTCGACGGGGAGGCGCCGGAGGTCGCCGTCGGTGAAGAGCACCCAGCGCTCACGGCCGAAGATGCCCGGCTCGTACGCCAGGGGCGTCGCGGGCGCGTCCGCCTTCTGCCCTCCGATGTAGATGAAGTGCAGGCCGGAGTCCCCGAGCACCTTCCAGCGCGCCGCGGGAAGCTCGGTGCCCAGGTCGCTCTTCGGAAAGTCGCGCCCATGTTCGGCGGCATAGGCCCACAGCGCCACGCGCAGCTCATCCAGACGCTGACGCCGCGCCTGGACCAGCAGGTCCGCGTCCGAGGGGGGTGGCGTGGGGATGACCTGGTAGGTCGCGCCCTTCTTCTCCCAGGCGCCCGGGGTCATCAGCTCGCGGCCACCGGCAATCATCGACAGGACGAGCTGAAGGCCCAGCCCGACCAGGAACACCAGCGCGAGCGAGGCCCTGTAGCTCAGCCTCGGCAACCGGGGCACATCCCGTCGCAGCCAGTTCCACAAGCCCCAGACGCCCAGCGACACGAGCAGGAAGACGGCGATGAAGAAGGAGATGGCCTCCAAGCGCTGCTCGGCGATCTCCGTGAACAAGAAGCTGGGCATGCCCGCCAGGGCCACCGCTGGGGTCAGCAGCACGACGGAGAGGAGGAGCTTGTTCACGCGCACGGAGGGCAGTCTGCCTCGCCCGGGTGACAGGAAGTCAACCAGGGGGCCGGCGCGCGCTGGGCAGCCGAGCATTCCAGGCATCGCCCCCGAGGGTCTCTGCGTTCAAGGAGAAGGCACATCCTGAGGCGTGACGGATATCCATCACGGAGGGCCGACGATGCGCACCTGGAATGAAACCTGGCGCTGGCTGCGCCTGGGTGGCGTGAGCGCGGGCGCGCTGCTGGCGGGGCTCGGCTGCGCGATGGGGCCCGAGGAGTTCGGTCCCCAGTTGAAGTCGACGTCCACGACGCTGGGCAGCAACATCTCCATCTTCCGCGATGTGATGGCGCCGCATGGCGAGTGGCTCCAGCTCCCCGAGGTGGGCTGGGTGTGGCGCCCCGACGCGAAGCTCGTGGGCCTGGACTTCGTGCCCTACGCCACCTCCGGCCAGTGGGTGTTCAGCGACTGGGGTTGGACGTTCCAGAGCGACTGGGACTGGGGCTGGGCGCCCTTCCATTACGGCAGGTGGTTCGTCGCTCCCTCGGAGGGCTGGGTCTGGTGGCCCGACGACGAGTGGGCCCCTTCCTGGGTGGACTGGCGCTGGGGGGAGGGCCTCGCCGGTTGGCAGCCCATGCCCCTGCCAGGCATGAACGTCCGCCGCCCCTGGACCTTCGTCGCCACGAGCGACCTGGTGCAACCCGATGTCAGCCGCTACCTGGTTCCACCGGACCAGGAGGCCGCGCTGGTGGCGAAGACCCAGCCGGTGGGCGCGCGGGTGACAGGGCGGACAGGCCAGTGGAACGTGGGCCCCGAGCCCGACGAGGTGGCGAGCGCCACCGGAGCCCCCGTGCCCCACACGGGCCCGATAGCACCGCCCACGGGGCAGCCTCCCATCGCGGGGCCACACTCGGCGGCGCGGTAGCGGGCACGCCGCGCCACGGCGAACAGAAAGCTCCTTCCGGGGGGCGGGACGGGCAGGCCCGGGACGTCATGAGCGAGGGTGGTCGACCCCGCCCCCGAGGTCCCAGCTTCCTGTCACGCATTCGCCGAAAGGAGACCAGGACATGCCCGAGACGCAGCCCTTCGTCAGCGACCTCCAGGAGATCCGCCGTCGAGCCCGTGAGCACCTGGAGGAAGGCGCCCTCACCGAGAACTACGAGGGCGATGTGAACACGACGCTCAAGCTGCTCAACGACGCGCTCGCCACGGAAATCGTCTGCGTGCTGCGCTACACGTACCACTACGTCTCCGCCATGGGCATCCACAGCGAGGCGGTGAAGGAGGAGTTCGGGGAGCACGCGCGCGAGGAGCAGGAGCACGCGCTGCGGCTCGCCGAGCGCATCAACCAGCTCGGGGGGCGCCCGGACTTCAACCCCGACGGCCTGCTGTCACGCAGCTCCAGTCAGTACGTCGAGGGGCAGAACCTGGTGGACATGATTCGAGAGAATCTGGTGGCGGAGCGCATCGCCATCGAGACGTACCGCGACCTGATTCGCTACTTCTCGGACAAGGACCCCACCACGCGGCGGCTCCTCGAGGACATCCTCGCCAAGGAAGAGGAGCACGCCAACGACATGCATGACCTGCTGGTGGCGCACCAGGGTCAGCCCATGCTCAACAACTGAGCCGTCACGACACCGCGTGCCCCTCGGAGGAGACCGCGCTCCGGGGAGGCGCGTCGGCCCGCGCCGCCCAGGCGCGCACGTTGGCGTCGCGGTAGCGCACCATCCGCCCGAGCGACGGCTCCCACAGGTTCAGCCGCAGGCAGTGGACGATGTCGCGCGGGCTCAGCGTCGTGACGTGGGGGTTCTGCAGCTCGGGGATGGCGGCCATCGCCTCCGGGAGTCGATAGAACGGGATGCGCGGGTTCAGGTGGTGCACGTGGTGGTAGCCGATGTTGCCGGTGAACCACGCCATCACCTTGCCGCAGCGCAGGTAGCTGGAGGCCTCCAGCGCGGCATCCGCGTGGGTCCACTGCCCCTCCGGCAGGATGCGGACCTCGTCGAAGTTGTGCTGCGAATAGAACAGGTACGTGCCCAGCGCGTAGGCGAGGAGCAGCGGGCCCACGAAGGCGAACAGGTACACGGCGGGGCCGAAGAAGACCCAGAGCGCCACGGACAGGGCCACGTGCACGCCGAGCGCGAGCCCGGAGGTCCAGTAACGCTTCGGGTCCTTCACGAAGGGCACCAGGCACAGGCTGATGAGGAACGCGGTGACGTAGCCGAACAGGATGGTCACCGGGTGGCGCTCCACCGCATAGCCCAGCCGCTGCCAGCCGGACGCCTTGCGCCACTGCTCGGTGGTCCACGTCGCGAACGTGCCCGCGGAGTCCGCGGCGATGCGCGCCGTGTTCGCATGGTGGTGGTTGTGCGTGTCGTTCCAGATGCGCGCGGGCGTGAGCGTCAGGATGCCCTGCACCTGGAAGAGGACCTTCGCCCAGCGCGACGAGGGCAGCAGCGCCCCGTGCATGGCGTCATGGAAGAGGATGAACGCGCGGATGAGGACGAGCGCCTCCAGCACGCCGCCCACGACGCGCAGGGGCCACCAGGGCGCGGCCACCGCCAGCGTCACGGCCGCGGCGAGCGCGGCATAGGTGGCCGCCAGGTTCCAACCCGAACGCGCCACATCCTGCACGGCGAAGGGACGTGTCCGGGCAATGAGCTCCTTGCTCGACGGCGGTGCGACTCGTTCCATTGAGAGGGGCTCCTACGAGTGGGGTGTGTCCGGCCCTGTGCCGGATGAAGCGCCATGGTTTTCCCATCGCCATGTCACGCGCGGGTCAGCCGTTTAAACGACGTGCGAATGGACCCAGATGACGCGACTCGCCGTGTGCAATGGCATGCACAGTCGCGTGGGATGGGGCCCCTTCTCCCCTGGCGACCAGGGGACGAGGGGCCTGGCTTCCTGGTGGGTTTGGGTAGAATCGGGGGCCGCTGGCTGTTAGGTCGAGACGTTCTCCAAGGAGCAGCCGTGTTCCGATTCGAAACCGACCGGGACCTCATCCAGTCCTTTCGTCCGAGAGACCGCCGCGTCATGGAAATGCCGCCGGGTCTCACCTTCCCCTTGTTCGTGCGTGACTACCTGGCCTGGACGGAGACGTCCGGCGCGCGCGTGTACCTGGTCTTCTCCGCGCCCGGCAGCCACCAGCCCATCGGCATCATCTTCCGGCGCGATACCGGAGGAGGTCTCGATGTCGCCCGCATGTGCGAGTGGTGCCACAACTACGGCTCGTCGCACGCGGTGGACCTGCTCACCACCGACGTGAACAGCAAGCGCCGCGTGGGCATCAGCCTCTGCGTCGACCTGCGCTGCAAGGACAAGCTGGAGGACGAGGCCAACCGTGGCGGCCGAAACACCCTCGCGGCGCTGGACCAGCTCCGGGCCCGGATGTACCGCTTCGCGAACGAGGCGCTCGGCATCGAGGCCAGGCCCGCCGCGCCCGCCGCCTAGCAGCGACTACGCGACAAAGGCGCTGGCCCGCTGCACCTGGGGCACGCCGGGCAGCATGGGCGCGGGGTTGAGGGCCTGCACGAGCAGCGACCTCAGCGCCTCGCCCAGGTCGTCCACCACGCTCAGCGCCCCGGCGGGGGCGCCCTGGAGCGCCGCGGGCACCTCCGCGCCCACGACGACAATCGGCATCCGAGCCTCCCACGCCAGGTAGTGCGCCAGTCCCACCGCCGGCTCCGACACGTCCAGCAGCAACGCCCCCACCGCGCCCGCGCTGAAGGGGCGCCACAGGGGCCGTGCCGCCTCGGCCGGGGGCAGCGTGCAGAAGTCCAGCCGCAGCACCTCGCTGAGCACCAGTCGCCCCAGCGTCCCGAAGCCGCTCTTCACGGCCGTGGGCTCCGCGGACAAGGCCTCCAGGCCCGGCACGCGCGCCATCACCCGACGCGCCGCCGACGAGCCGCTGCCACAGACGAAAATCTTGGCGGTCGCCACCCTCGACGGAGCCTTCGTCCGGAGGATGCGGCCTCGCAGGGCATGCACCTCCGCGGCGCCCAGCAGTTCGTTGGCGTTCGCGTCCATGCCGTGTACGTCCGCCGGCCTCGCCACGCCCCGCTGCATCAGGGTGGACAGCACCCCCAGCACTTCCAGGTCCGTGGCGGGCGCCAGGTCCAGCACCTCGCCCAGCGCGCGCGGCTGGCGCAGCAGGTCCACCACCTGCGCCGTCACCGGGTGCTGGTCCTGTTGCAGCTCCACGTCCGGCGCCAGCATCAGCCGCGTGTGGCGCGGCGGCAGGCCCGGCATCAGGCGATTCACCTCGTCCGACTGGCGCATGCCTTCCAGCAGCGCGTCGTCCATGGCGCGGTTGATGCGAGCCTTCGCCGCGCTGGCGCCTGGGGAGAACGTGAAGGTCCCATCGCCCCAGGCCAGCAGGCGGAACAGCGCCTTCTCACCTTCCACCCGCCCCAGCTTCGAATTCACCGGGCGGCCCTCCACCACGTGGATTTCGCCGCGCTCGTTGCCCCGCTCCAGCGAGAGCTTCCCGCTGCGCCGGTTCATCCCGAGCAGCTGCATCAGGTCCGGGATGCTGAGCTGGCTGAGGGAGCCTTCGATTTCCTGCTGCTCGACCTTGAGGTCCTTGGCCGCCTCGTTGCGCCGGAAGATGTGCTCGATGCGGCTGAGCACTTCGTCCAGGTTGAAGGGCTTGCGCAGGTAGCCATCCCGCAGGCCGCGATACCGGTCCCCGTCGAAGCTCGACGTGGTGAGCACCACCGGGATGTCCTCGGTGCGCGGGTTGGTGCGCAGAATCTGGATGAAGGTGCGCGCCTCCAGCAGCCGGCAGTTCTCATCGAACAGCGTGAGGTCCGGGTGGCGCAGCACCGCCACCTCCAGCGCCCGGGAGCCATCCGGCGCGTAGTGAACCTGATAGCCCTTGGTGCGCAGCTCGCGGGACAGCGCGCGCACGGACTCAAGGTCGGGGTCGGCGATGAGGATCTTCCGGACCTGGGCCATGGGTCGCTCCGCTTCGTGTCAGTAGGGCTGCAGGTCGTATTCGGCCTGCAGCTTGGAGATGAGCCCGTCCACCACGGCGGTGTCCGAGGTGTGGAAGCCCCACGTCGCGCCCCGCCCCCGCCGCTGGATGAGCGCGTAGGCCGCGCTCTCCGACAGCCAGAGGATGAACTCATGCCGGGACACGCGCTCGTCGCCCTCCAGGAACACGGGCGTCAGCGCGGGATGCGACTCGAGGTCCACCCGGCGCCCCAGCAGGTAGATGCGCGAGGACAGGTCCGGCGGCGCCGACTCCAGCCCGGCCGCGATGGGCAGGTCCGCGCGAATCTCCGGCCCGCCCACGTACAGAAGGCCGCGCGTGCCCGGGTCTCGGGTGAGCTCGCGCGCGATCTCCGCCTGGAGTTCGTCGAAGAGGACATCCGCGACCTTGCCCCGGCGGCTCGGCTCGGCGCGCTCGTCCACGGGCAGTCTGGGACTGTTGGGCGTGCCCAAGAGCAGGTCCACCTCGTCCCAGAACGGCAGCCCGTCCAGCATCAGCCGCCGCTGGAGCGACGCGCGGCGCTCGTCCATGCGGCGACGGCAGCGGTGCACCAGCTCGTCGAAGTCCTCCCCGTCCTTGGGGAAGGTGCTGGCTCCGCCCACCAGGGCCAGCGGCAGGCGGGACTCCACGTCCTGGACTTCAGGCTCCTCGCGCACCGCCGCCACCGCGCGACGCACGAACATCATCGCGCCGAAGAAGTCCGTCTCCGGCAACAGGAGATAGAACTCCTGGTCGCTCGCCTTCGCGATGACGTCCGAGTCGCGGATGATCTTGCTCAGCGCGCGGATGATGCCGCGCACCGCCTTCTTCGCGTCCGCCGCGCCCTGGCGCACGCGCACCAGCGGCAGGTTGTCGATGGAGAAGGTCAGCAGCGAGAACGTCCGCCCATACCGCCGCGCCTTGTAGATTTCCTTCGACGCGTAGTCGGTGAAGTAGCTGAGGTTGTAGGCCGCCGTCTCGCGGTCTCTCAGGCCCAGGCGCTGGAGCGCCATCATCCGCCGGCCGTTCTTCACGCCCACGGCGGCGAAGTCCGCGAGCACGCGGGCGTCCCTCGAATGCTCGGCGCGGAAGTCACCGGCCAGCGGGTCCGACAGCTGCGCGAGGCCGACGATTTCGCCGGAGACCATCAGCGGCACGTACAGCACCGCGGAGCGCTCATCCCGCGCGAACCATGGCTGCGCGTCCCGCAGGCGCCCCGCCAGCGGCCCTTCCGGGCTCATCTTCTCCGCGAGGAACTGCTTGTCGAGCAGCCCCCGGTACGCACGCAGCACCAGGTCTCCCCGGTCGTCCAGCACCCACAGCGCGGCGCTCTGCGCGTCGCACACCGCGGACAGCTCCGAGATGATGCGCTCCTGGAGCCACTCCAAATCAGACTGGGAGATGAGCTCCAGGCAGCGCTGGTGCAGGTTGTGGAAGCGGGCGAACTCGATGTTCTCGTCGCGCAGCTGGGTGCGCTCGCGGCGCAGGGCGGCGCGCTCCAGGGCGCGGTCCACCGCGAGCACCAGGTCCGCTTCCTCCACGGGCTTGGCCAGACAGTCCGCCGCGCCCGAGCGCAGGGCCATCTCCGAGCCCTTCACGTCGGTGCGATGGCTGACCAGGATGACCTCCTGGTCCGGGTCTCTCTCGCGAAGGCGCGCGGTGAGTGCGAAGCCGTCGACGCCCGGCATCACCACGTCGGTGATGACCAGGTCGAAGGGCGTGCGAGCCGCCTCCTCGAGCGCCAGCGTGCCGTTCTCCACAGAGACTACGCGGTGCCCATGACGGGACAGCATGTCGCTGGCGAGCTGGCGGAAGAACAGGTCGTCGTCGACGACGAGAATGGGACCGGCCACGCGCTGTCTGACCCGGGTGCGAAGGGGGAGGTCGGAGGTTACCGGCCCCCAGCAAGCGCGACAACGCCCTCGAAGACGAAGGCGACAGGACCACGGAGGCGGATGTCGGACAGGTCGGCGGGCACGCGGATGCGCAGGTTGCCTCCCGGAAGGGTGACGCGCAGCCAGGTGTCCGAGGGCAACCGCCCCGCCAGCACCGCCGCCACCGCCGAGGCACAGGCCCCCGTGCCACACGCCTGGGTCAGCCCACAGCCCCGCTCCCACACGACGACGGTGAGGCCGTCCTCCTCCACCCGGACGAACTCGACGTTGGTACGGTCCCGGAAGTCAGGGTGCCGCTCCAGCACCGGCCCCAGTCGAGGCGCGTCCTCCAGCGGCTGGTCCAGGAGGACCAGGTGGGGATTGCCCATGCTCACCGCGGACGCGCGAAGCTCGGGGTGCCCCGGCAGCGGCGTGTCCAGGAACGCACGCCCGGTGACACCCGACGGGAGGTTGGGGGCCACGAGCCGTGCTGGCCCCATGGAAATGTCCACCGCGACCACCCCGCCGTCACCGTAGCCGGGCATGCAGGTGAGCACTCCGGCGCCTGTCTCCACGTCGATGCGGCCCGGGTTGTCGCCGGACTGGTCGACCAGGTACTTCACCGCGCAGCGCAGGCCGTTGCCGCACATCTCCGCGATGCTGCCATCGGCGTTGTGAACGACCATCCGGGCCAGGCCGTGCTCGGAGGGGAGCAGCGCGAGGACTCCGTCGGCGCCGATGCCGAGCCGGCGGTCGCACATCCAACGCGAGGTCTCCGCGTCGATGTCCACGCCTGACCGGCGACGGTCCAGGACCACGAAGTCGTTGCCCAGCCCCTGGTACTTGAAGATGCGCTCGCGAACGTCCACGGAGGGAATCCTAGCCGTGGAACGTCACTCGCGCTCGTCCGCCTTCTTTGTCGGAGGTGGAGGGTCGGGCATGTCGAGCGCGGGCACGGCGGTGCGCGGGGGCTTGGCCTGAGGGATGGTGGGGGCCCGGACGGGCGTGCCACCGGGCGGGGTCAGCGCCACGCCCGTGCGCCGGGACAGCTCGCTCTTCACCGCGTTGAGCTCCGCGTTGGCGCGCTCGTAGATGTCCTGGACGGGGTTGGCCCCGGCTCGGGCCACCTGACGGCGCAGGGTGCCCAGCTCCGTCTCCTGGGCCTGGAGCTTCTCCTGGAGCGAGTCGACCTCCGACTGGAGCTGCTCCATCTCCGCGGCCATCTCCAGGACGGCGTCCGTCTGCGAGGCGGCCTTGAGCTCCTCGGTGGCCTTGAGCAGTTCGTTGCGCTCGGCCTCCAGGGCGGTGAGTCGGGCCTGCTGCTCCTTCACGAGCGGCTCCAGGCGCTCCCGCTCGAAGCGATCCTTCAGGAGGTCCTGCTTCTCCGTCGTCAGGGCCTGCGCCTGCTCCTGGAGGCGCGTCAGCTCGGTCCGCAGCGTGGTGAGACGGTCGGACGTGGTGCCGTCACGGTGCGCGAGCTGGCGTCGGGCTTCTTCCAACGACTCGGAGACGCGGGTGCGCTCGGCGCGCTCGGTGTCGAGCAGGCGCACCGCATCCGTGGAAGCTGTCTCCAGGGCGGTGATGCGGCCTTCCAGCCGGACCCGGGCGGCCCGAGCGACAGTCAGATCCGACTGGAGTCGCTCACGCTCCGACTCGGCGCGGGTCAGGCGGTCTTGCAAGGACTGGAGCGCGGTGGCGCTCTCCGTCGTGGAGGATTCCAGGTCGGACAGGCGGGCTTCGAGTTCGGTGCGCCGGGCCTCGAAGTCCGTGGTGGCCTCGACGAGCCTGGCGCCGTGTTCCTCGCGCATGGATTGAGCACGAGCCTGGAGGTCGGAGAATTGGGCTTCCAGCTCGGCGCGGCGTGCCTCGGCGTCGGTGAGCCGAGACTCCAGCTCGGTCCTGTCCGTGCGGTGGGCGTCGAGCTGAGCGGAGGACTCCGCGAGCCGCGCGCCCAGCTCGGACTTGTCCGTGCGCTCGGCGTCGAGCAGGGCCACCGTGTCCGCGAGCCGCGATTCCAGGTCGGCGCTGTCCGTGCGCTGAGCGTCCAGCAGGGCCACCGTCTCCGTGAGCTTCGATTCCAGGTCCGCATGTTCGGCGCGCTGTGCGTCGAGTCGCGACATGCGCTCGTTGAGCTTCGACTCCAGGTCCGTGCGCACGGAGTGCTGAGCCTCGAGCCGCGCCACCGTTTCCGTGAGCTTCGACTCCAGGTCCGTGCGCACGGAGTGCTGGGCCTGGAGCTGCGACACGCTCTCGGTGAGCTTCGACTCCAGGTCCGCACGCTCGACGCGCTGCTCATCGAGCCGGGTGCTGAACTCCGTGAGCCGGGCTTCCAGCGCGGACTGGTCCTCACGGTGTGCCTGGAGCAGCGAGTCCGACTCGGTGAGCCGGGCCTCCAGCGCGGCCAGCGCCGACCGCTGCGCCTCCAGCTGCGACAGGCTCTCCGAGAGGCGCGCTTCCAGCTCGGACTTCTCCGTGCGATTGGACTCCAGCTCGGAGCGCTGATGTTCAAGCTGCGCGGTGAAGTCGGCGAGCCGGACCTCCCAGTCCGCCCGGGCCTGTCCCAGTGCTTCGGTGGCCTCCGTCAGTCGCACATCCAGGGTCGTGGACCGCTCCTGTTCGGCCCGCGCCGACTCGGTGACTCGCGCCAGCTCAGACCGCGCGGCCTCCAGGTCGGCACGCGTGCTCTCCAGCGAGGCGCGCTCGCTTTCGAGCGAGTTCTCCATCGCGGTGGCCTTCCCCGCGAAGCGCCGCGCCGTCTCGAGCTGCACCATGAGCAGCTCGGCGTTCTCGCGCTGGGCGACCAGCCGTTCCCGTGCGTCCACCAGCTCCGCGTCGAGCCGGGAGAGGTGCATTCCCCTGTCGTGCAGCGCGGCCATGGCGCGCTGGAGTTCCATCCCCAGGCGCATCACTTCCTGCCGCGCCGCCATCAGGTGGGTCAGCTCGCCTCGCAGGTCCAGCACTTCCTGGCGCGTGGCCTCCAGCGCGGTCTCCGTGGCCTCTAGCGTCCCAAGCTGTTCGCGAAGCTCACCCAACTCCACCTCGCGCGCCGTGGCGGTCTCGGTGAGTCGAGTCGCCTGGGCCTGGAGCTCTTGCAGGGCCCACTCCCGCTCGGAGAGGGTCGCGTCCACCGTGCGCTTCGCCGACTCCGCCTCGCTCAGCGACTGCTCCACGGACGCCAGTCTCGCCCCCATGGACTCCGCTTCGGACAGCCGCGCATCCAGGGTCGACTTCAGCTCCCGCGCCGAGTCCTCGGCCTGGGCGCGTTCTCCCTCCAGTCGCTCCACGCTGGCGCGCAGCGCCTGCTCGCGGGACTCGGAGGTCTCGCGCACTTCTGTCAGGGCCTGCTCTCGGGCCGCCAGCTCGGCACGCACCTGCGCCAGGGCCTCGCGCTCACGGGCCAGCTCGGCACGAGCCGCTTCCGCGCCCTGCTGTTCCGTCGCCAGCGCGTCTCGGGTCTGAGCCAACGAGGCTTCGACCTCGGCACGCGCGCGCTGCTCTCCCTCCAATCGCTCATGAACACGTGCGAGTCCGGCCTGGCCATCGCTGCGTTCCTGACGTTCGGTCTCCAGCTCCGCGCGAGCCGCACTCAGCGCCTCTCGCTCCGCCGTCAGCGAGGTCTCGACTCGAGCCCGACCGTCGCGCTCCGAGACAAGCTCCGACTGGAGTCGGGTGACGACCTCGTCCGCGTCGGAGACTCGCGCTCGGGCGTCGGTCAGCTCCGCGGCCAGTGCTTCACGCGCCGCACGCTCGGAAGCGAGGGACTGGCGTGCTTCCGCCAACGAGGCCTGGGCTTGAACCTCACCCTGCCCCCAGGACTCGCGCTCCGTGGCCAGCGCCTCGCGGGCCTCCGCCAGGGCTGCGTCAGTCCTCGCGCGTTGCTCCGATTCCGACTGGAGTCGAAGCTGGGTCTCCGACAGTGCCTCATCGGCGCGTGTCCGCAGCGCCTCGATTTCCGCGAGGCGCGCTCGAGCCTCGCTCAGTGCGGCTTCGACACGAGCCTTCTCTTCGGTCTCCGCCAACAGGCGTGCCTCGGCCTCGGCCACTGCCGCGTCGGCGAGAGACCGCTGTTCGGCCTCACGCTGAAGCTGGGTCCGGGCCTCGGCCAGCTCCGTCTCGACGCGAGCCTTCTCCTCGCCGTCCTCGTGACCACGGCTCCGAGCCTCGGTCAGCGCCGTCTCGACGCGCGCCCTCGCCTGGGTCTCTTCCTTGAGGAGTCCCTGGGCCTCGACCAGCGCCGTCTCGAGACGCACCCTCGCTTCGGTCTCCGACTCGCTCCGGGCTTGCGCCTCGGCCAGCGCAGACTCGACACGCGCCTTCGCCTCGGCATCCGACTCGCTCCGAGCCTGGGCCTCGACCCATGCCGACTCGACACGCGCCTTCACCTCGGCTTCAGACTCGCTCCGAGCCTGGGCCTCGGCCAGCGCCGACTCGAGACGCGCCCTCGCCTCGGCCTCAGACGCGCTCCGAGCCTGGACCTCCGCCAATGCCTTCTCGACGCGAGCCTTCGCCTCGGCCTCTTGCTGGATGCGAGCCTCGGCTTCAGCCAGCGTCGCTTCGACGCGCGCCTTCGCCTCGGTCTCTTCCTGGATACGGGCCTGGGCAGTGGCCAGTGCAACCTCGAAGCGCTCCTGCGCCTCCGTCAGCGTCGCTTCTGCGCGGCCCCGCCGCTCGGCCTCGGCCTGGAGGCGAGCCTGGGCTTCAGCCAGGGTGCCTTCGACATGGGTCCGCTGCTGACCTTCGCCATGAAGCTGTCCTCGCGCCTCCGCCAGCGCCTCCTCGGCGCGCGTGCGTCGCTGGAGTTCCTCCTGGAGCTGGACCTGCACGTCCGCGAGCACCGCTTCCCAGCGAGCACGTCGCTCCGTCTCCGCGTCCAGTGCCTCCTTCGACTGGGTGAGCGCCTGTCGTGCCTCGGCCAGTCCCGACTGGGCCTCCGCGAGCGCCGACTCCGTGGACTCCCGACGCGCCTGCTCCGTCTCCAGCTCCGCGCGCAGGGTCTCCAGCGCGGAGCCCGACTTCACGCGACCATCGCGCTCGGCCTCCAGCGTGGCCTGGACCTCCGCCAGCGAAGTCTCCAGCGCGGCACGGCGCGCCACCTCCGCGTCCACCGCCTCGCGAGTCCGCGCCAGCATGGCCTCGGCATCGACGAGCCGCTGAGCCGCGCTCTCCAGCTTGCCCCGCGATATCCGCAGAGCATCCTCGACAGCGGCGCGCGACTCCCGCTCCTGGTCCAGCTCTCCGCCCACGCGAGAGGCCAGGGCCGCCGTGGAGTCCCGCTCCTGGTGCGCCGTCTCCAGGTCCGACTGCACGGACTGGAGCGTGAGTTCCAGCTCCTCCGCGCGCGCCGACTCCTCGCGACGGGACCGACTCAGCGTGGAGACCTCCGCCTCCAGCTCCACCACGCGCCGGACCAGCGCCTGACGCTCCTCCTCCAACTCGAGCTTGCGCGCCTCCGTCTCCGCGCGAATGGCGGCCTCGGTGCGAGCCTCCTCCGCGAGCGCCTCCGCCCGCACACGCTCCGACGCGAGCACGCCCTCGAGCGCCGTCAGCCGGGACTGGAGCCCGGAGCGCTCTGTCTCCAGAGCCCCCGTCAGCCCCGCTTCGACGCGAGCACGTTCCGCCTCCAGCTCCGTGATGCGCTGGCTGGCTTCGTGGAGTGACTCCTCCAGCTTCCGCGCGGTGGCACGAGCGGACGCCTCACCCTCGGTGAGCGCCTCCAGCTCGCTGCGCAGCCGAGCTTCACGCTCACGCGCGGCGACCAGCTCCGTCTCCTGACCGCGTCCCTCGGCCTGAAGCGCCGCCAGCTGTTCCTCCGCGTCGCGTCGAGCACCCTCGGCCGACGCCACGCGCAGGGACGCCTCCGTCAGCTCGCGAGCCGCGCGCGCCAGCTCCGCTTCCTTCAGGGACAGGGCCGCCGCGGCCTCACGCGCGAACTCCTCCGCGCGGGTCGTCCCACCCTTCAGATGCTCCACCGCCGCCAGGGCCGCCGAGTACTGCTCGGCGATGCGCAGCTCCCGCTCGCGGGCCGCATCCGCCGCGCGGCGCCGATCCTCGGACTGCTCCCCGGCGCGCTCCGCCAACAACCGGTCCTTCTCCCGGTCGATGCGCAGCGTGGTCAGCTCATCCTGAAGCTCCCGCACCTGGGTATAGGTCTGCGTCAGCCGCTCCCGGGCTTCCTCCAGGGACGTGGCCAGCTCCTCGCGGCGCGCACGCTCCAGCCGGAGCGTCTCCTGGCCCGCGAGCACCTGGACTCCGGCCTCCGCCTGCACGCGCTGCGCGGCCTCGACCTCCAGGCGCTGCGCCGTCAACCGGCGGTCCGCATCTCCCAGCCGCTCGTGCGCGACCTGGAGCTCCAGCTCACGCCGTCGCAGCCGTCCCGTCAGGTCGTCGCGCTCGCGCTGCGATTCCGGCGTGCCCCGCGCCTGCTCGAGCTGCGCGGTGAGCCGCGCCACCTCGTCCCGAGTCACCTCCAACACGGGCTTGAGCGCGGCGACCTCCGCCTCCCGGTCCGTCAGCTCCGTGCGCAGCCGCGTCAGCGACTCCTTCAGCCGCGTGCTGCGCTCCTCCCAGGACTTCGCGCGCGCCACCACTTCGTCCAGCTTGCCCCGGGTGAAGGCGAGCGGCTCCGGCGGCAGCTGCACCCACGTGGGGTCCACCGAACGCGCGGGCTCCTGTCCGGCGACGACCAGGAAGTACGCCGCCTCGCCGTTCTGCACGAGCGAGCCGTCCACCTGGAGCCCCTCGCCGCGCTCGAAGGCGAGCTGGTAGCCCAGCACCGGCGACTGCGTGGCCACCTCCACGTGCGGGAAGTGCACGTTGAGCGCATCCAGCAGCAGCCCATACGTGGGCGGCGCGCCACCCTCCTCCGCCTCCATGAGCTGCGGCAGCGCGAGCCCCGCGACGTTGCGCAGCCCTCCCACCAGGAAGCCCTGCTTCGCGACCAGCCGCGCCAGCTCAGCCAGCAGCTCCGGGGCCCGGACGTACGGCGCCAGGTCCGCCACGAGCACGACATCGAAGCTTCCCGGCTCGAAGTCGTCGTAGATGTTGGCGCGGAAACGCAGCGTGGGCCCACCGTGCGCCTTCTGCGCGGCCTGGACCGCCTTGAGGTCCTCGTCACAGGCGACGACAGCCCGCGCTCCCCGCTCCAGCAGGAAACGCGCGCTCTCTCCACCGGTGGAGGCCACCGCGTCGACCTCCAGAACGCGGCGGCGCGCGAAGAGGCTCTCGGCGAAAATGTAGCGGGGCAGCAGTTCACTGGGCCCCATGCGACGGAATGTGTGATGCATGGGTGTGTTCGGGGGTGGGAGTATAGCCGTGGGCCTCCGCGCCCCAAGGAAAGCGCCAGGGACCGAAATCAGCCCGGCGCCCGGACGTCAGGAGAGCAGGCGACATGAACGGATCGGCACAGCAGGGCTTTGGCTATCGGGCACGGCGGACCTTCATCAGGCTGCTCGTCTTCTTCCTCATTCTCGGTCTGGGCGGCGGAGTCGTCTTCCTCCTGTCCCAGCTCAACTCGCGCACCTTCACCCTGGCCCCCGTGGACGGCCAGCTCGTGGTGATGAAGGGCCGCATGGCCCCCATGGGCGCCGTCCCCTACCGGCCCGGAGACCCCCGGCTGGCGGACGCCTACGCCCCCATCCCCCTGGAAGGCCAGGACGTCGGCTCCCTCATCCTGCGCAGCTTCACCGAGCGTGACGAGCTGGACCGGGCCCTGTTCCCTCTCCTGGAGTCCATGGCCCGCCCCCGCATCGCCTCCGAGGAGCCCCCCAAGGTGGAGCAGGGCCTGTACTACCTGCGCCGCGCGGAGAAGCTCGCCGGAGTCACCGAGGAGCAGCGCCTCACCCTCCAGAAGCTCATGACCGAGGTGGCCTACTTCCAGGCCCGCCAGAAGCTCGAGGATGCCCGGAGGCTGGTCAGCGACGCCCTGGTCCAGCTCAAGCTCGCCGCGGAGAGCCAGAGCCGCCACGCGCGCAGCGCCAACCAGATGCTCTCCACCGTCTCGCCCCCCGCCCGCGAACTCGAGGAGGCCCTCCGCCGCGCCGTCCACACCTTGAGTGGACCCCAGGAGACGCCTCGTGAGACGCCTTCCGCGCCCCCCGTCC
>NZ_JABUMQ010000259.1:0-16687 GCF_013336645.1 Myxococcus sp. CA039A
GGCTCGCGCGAACCCGGATGTATCCCTCCGGTTCTCAGGGGGAGCGGTCTCCAGGGTCGCCTGTCGGGGTCGCGGGGGAGCGGGCCATTCTCCCGTCGCTTCGGCATCGGGACGACGTCATCCCCACCATCCAGGACATGTCGCGCCTGGAGCCTTGCGCTCCATGGAGGGGATGCGCGGCCCCCAGAACCCCAGGGAGGCAATCAAGCATGGATGCCATCGCGTTGCTGAAGACGGACCACAAGACGGTGGAGCAGCTCTTCCGCAGGTTCGAGAAGGCGGGCGCCAATGCCCACAAGCTCAAGCGCAAGCTGGTGGAGCAGATGGTGCTCGAACTGTCGGTGCACGCCGCCATCGAGGAGCAGGTGTTCTACCCGGCGGTGCGCACGCGCTCGGAGTCGATGAAGGAGGAGGTGCTGCGCTCGCTGGAGGAGCACCACGTGGTGAAGTGGGTGCTGTCGGAGCTGGATGAGCTGCCCGCGGAGGCGGAGCGCTTCGACGCGAAGGTGTACGTGTTGATGGAGAACGTGCGCGCGCACGTGCTCGAGGAGGAGGGCACGCTCTTCCCCGAGGTGAAGAAGGCCTTCCGGCCGCAGGAGCTGCGGGAGCTCGGTGGGTTGCTGGAGAGCGCCAAGCAGGCGGCCCCCACCCGGCCGCACCCGATGGCTCCGGACACGCCGCCGGCCAATCTGGTGGCGGGCGCGGTGTCGGCGGTGATGGACATTGGCCGTGACGCGCTGAGGGCCGCGCGCCGCAAGGCGACGACGAAGGTGCGGGAAGTCACCGGGCGCGGCGAGAAGACGCCGAAGCCCCCGGCCCCCGGGTACGAGGCAGGGGACGCCGCGAGTCCGTGAGGTCCGCGCTCGCGGGAGGGCGGGGTGCGCTCCGCCCTCCCGTGAAGGGCGGGTGCCGTGAAGGGGCGTGAATGTTGGGTGGCAGGCCCCGTCCTGAGGAGTAAGGCAGCGTCATCACGACACCCGCCGTACCGGAATCCCGCCCCAGGAGGCGCCATGCTTCACGCTCGACCCATCCGTTCCATGTTGCTCACCGCCATGCTGCTCACCGCGCTGGGGGCCTCCGCTCAGCCTCAGCCGCTGTCCGCGCCGCGCCCGCCGTTGGACCCGGCCGTGCGCACCCTGCGCGTGGAGGGCACGGGCGAGGTGAAGGCGCAGCCGGACGAGGCCTTCATCGACCTGGCGGTGGAGACGCTGGCGGCCACCGCGAAGGCTGCGGGGGAGCAGAACGCGAAGAAGATGGAGAAGGTGATTGCGGCGCTGACGTCGGCGGGCATCGCGCGGAAGGAAATCCAGACGCGCAACTACTCGGTGTACCCGGACTACGGGCCCCCGGCGCCGAACGAGACGGAGCCGAAGCTCAAGGGGTACCGGGTGAGCAACCTGGTGAGCGTGCACCTCACGGAGCTCTCGCGGGTGGGGAGCTTGCTGGACCAGGCGCTGGCGGCGGGGGCGAACCGGGTGGACCAGGTGCGCTTCGGGCTGGCGAAGCAGGACGCGGTCCAGGGTGAGGCGCTGCGGCAGGCGGTGGCGCGCGCGCGCAAGTCCGCCGAGGTGCTGGCGGCGGCGCTGAACGTGAAGCTGGGCGCGGTGGTGGACGCGAGCACGGTGACGGAGCCGCCGCAGATGTACCCGGCGCGCTTCGCGATGGCGGAGTCCGCGGATGCCCGAGGGACCACGCCCATCCAGCCGGAAGAGCAGACGGTGCAGGCGAAGGTGACGCTCATCTACGTCATCGAGCCCCTGCGCTAGTCAGTCGCCCGGCAACATCAAGGAAGCGCGAGCCCCGTGGCGCCAGCAAGGTGCCACGGGGCTTTTACGTGGGTGCGTGATGATAGCCCGCCGGACGGCCTGATGCCTGCCACGGCGACGTGGACGCCTCTTGAACGCAAGGGTCGGCGAAGAAAGCGCGCGACCTCCCGAGCCTCGGGCATTTTCAAGAGTATCCGAGAACACCGCGAAGTGCGTGTGACTCCCGGGCACAGAGGACACACCTTCATGAATGGTCAGAAGCAAACCGTCTCGTCCACGAGGCGGATGGGACTCATCCTGGCGTTGTTGGGCGTGGGGCTTACCGCGGGGCTCTCCGGCTGTGGTGGAGACACGCTGGAGGAGTCATCCATCAAGCCGCGCGATGGAGAGACATCCGGGAGCCAGGCCCAGGGCCTCTCCTCGAACTATCGGCGCGCGATGACGTGGCGGCTCCTGGAGCAGCGGCCGAACCTCACGCTCGTGGGTGGAGATGACATCACCAACGTGTACTCAGGTGACACCACCATCGACACCCTCCTTCCCATGCTTTGCCTCCGCCAGGACGGTCGCCCCGTGCCCGCGGGACTCGTCGTGGACTTCTACAATGGCTGGGCCGCGGGTGAGGTGAAGCTGACGGCGCCGCTCGCCGGGTCGGTGCTCGGCTCGCGGGCCACCGCCGACGCACTCTGCGCGTCGCGGTTCGGTGCCGGCTTCCGGATGGCCGAGTTCCATGACGGACAGGGTGGCTGGCACTGGTGGGCAAACGGCGTGGTCCCGATGGACACCCGCTTCTGGGCGGCCATCAACAATCAGCCCGCCAATGCCTGGAACTCGACCGGCACCATTCCTCCCGCGCCCCCAGTGACTCCGTCCACGCTTCCCGCGGTGTCTTGCTACAACCCGTCCGGCGCCGCGGTCGACTGCATCTCTGGCTGTGGAGCGGTCACCTGCCGCGACATCAACAACGTCGCGGTCCACTGCGCCAGCAGCGCGAATGCGTCGCAGAACTGCCCTCCGGCCCGCTGTTACACCGCGAGCGGTGTCGAGGTGAACTGCGCAACCGAGTGCGACATCGCCAGGTGCGCCTCGGCGAACGGCACGACGATGCCGTGCCCTACCGAATATGCGTATTGCTACGAGGGGCCGACCCTTTGCACCAGCGCCACGGGTATTTGGGACCAGCAGGACGACTGCGATACGCCCGAGTCCGACGTCTATACCTGCCTTGATAACGGCACGACCTGTGCCTCGGCGACCGACGACCCGGGCGATGCGGACGACAGTACCAATACCATGACGCCGCTCACTCCCCCGGAGGTGATCTCCCTCGCGCCGTCGGACATCCCGTCGGTGGAAACGAACTCGTCGTGCGCATGCGCATCGGGCAACGGGAGGACGACCGACTGTGCCTACGAAGTGCGCCTGATCAGCTTCAAGCCGACCTCGGCATCTGCCTTTGACCGCCGCATGGAGGTCCGAAACATCACCGTCGACGCGGGCGCCGGGAAGGTGGAACTCGTGGACAAGTACATCGCACCGGAGAAGCTCCCCGTCGGCTACGAGGTGGGCATCAACAAGACGGTCGCCACCGTGCCCGTCCCGTGCGGCTCGACGAAGTTCGTGAACGTGACCGTGGCGGCGACCGAGGAGGACCGCTGGGGGCCTGATGAGAAGGGCTCGGTCACCTTTACGCTGCCCCTCAATTGTCCGGGCGGGGCGCCCGTGAAGATGACGCAGAAGATGCAGTTCAAGAACAGGCGTGGGCGCGTGAAGCACGAGGCCGACTTCACCGTCGAGGCCCGCGTGGGCAACCGCTGCGCGACGTCCACCGACCTCGGGACCGCGCCGGCCTGCGCGCCGCCCGCCGGAACGCCGACCGTTCCGTGCAAGTTCGACCTCTTCCTCGAAAGCCTCACCCACCGCGATTCACCTGCGTTTGATCGCAAAGGCCAATTCTTCGGCGAAGTGTCGCCCCCCGGGTTCCCGGTGGTGGACATCCCCAAGCCGACACTCAGCAATGCGTTCGGTATCCGCGAGGGAACCTCGAAAGATTTGCGCCAGTGGTACACCAGTCCCATCGCGACCTACAACGTGCCGTACGGCGGCACGATGAGCCAGACCATCCCCGTCAGGCTCGAGGAGATCGACTTCCTCTTCGGAATCGGTCGCAATGACAAAGGCAACAGCCAGTTCAACCTCAACCTCACGTGCCCGCCGACGCAAGACACGTTCTTCACCACGACCGAGGTGAAGCTGTTCGGTGGCAACACGAGCAATCCGAAGCACGTCGTCGACCTGGGTACGCGCACCACGCTGACAAACCTGAACTTCGGGCACGTGGAAGCGACGGAGGGCGCGGTCACGCCGTGCCAGGTCTCGGTGAAGATGCTTCGTGCGCGTCAAGTCTCGGGAGCCGTCGGCAACTTTGACCTCAAATTCCGCATCGGCGGAAAGGAGGCGTCGCGCAACTTCCTCGTCAAACACAGCGCACCGACCTGGGAGACGCCGCCACAGTACAGCACGCTTGCGAACGTCACCGTTCCCTGTGCGCGGCGCGTGGAGACGACGCTGTCAATCAGTGGCAGGGAGGCCGACGCCTTCTCCGGGCCCGAGTTCGCCTACACTGAATTTCCGCTCACGCTCTCATGCGCCAACGGCGCGCAGGCCGACGAACTGAAGACCGTGCGCCTCCATTTCAAGAACCGTCGCGGCTCGGTGCGAGACATCCTCGACGTGGACCTCGCCATCACGCGCACCGAGTCCCGTCCCGCTTGCCAGTGCAGACAGGCGGGCCCCGAGCTCGGCCGCATCTCCACCTGGTGGGGCAAGGTCAATCTGCACAAGAGCCCGGGCGGCGATTGGCTCACCGACTCGGACTGCTCGACGGGCGCGAACGTGTATGACCTCAACTACTGCCGCAAGTTCTGGCCGACGGCCACGACGGTCACCGAGGTGCCGGTGACCCCGAAGCCCGCCAACGTGTGGCGCACCGGTGGGTGCGGCATCGAGCTGGGCGACTTCGATGGCGAGAAAGAGTACGTGTGTTGGTGAGCGCCTCGTCTGATTGAACGGTGACGTGAATGGGCGGACGGGCCGCGAGCCCGTCCGCCGTTCTGTTTGCAGGTCCGCGCTCCGCCGTTGCCAGTCGACGGTGTCTTCACGTGCGCTCTCGCCGGGGGGCAGTTCCCGTCACGTGTCGCGGTGGGCTTCATTCCGCGCGAGGTGCCTGACGCGGGCGAAGCGTCGCGCGCCGAGGGCTACGGGGCGGGCGTGCCAGCTCCGCCGAGGTCCTGGGGCGTGAGTTTCAGCGCCTCGCTGATCGCCAGGATGTCCTGGTACTCGCGCCAGTGCTGAATCAGTCCGTCGCGGACCCGCAGCACTCCGATGAGGGTCGCCGAGGCGCGCAGGCCGGTGGTGGTGACCGTCCCCGCCAGCTCGTACTCGACGACGATGACCTCGGGGTCGTGGGTCTGGTGAGTGGCCAGCTCGCGGAACTGCTCGAACCGCACCGGCAGGACCGCGCTCCGGGCCCGGTAGAACGCCAGCCACGCCTCGCGGCCCTCATGACGTCGCATGCCTGGAGGGGAGAACGGCGTCTCGACCACGACATCCTCGGCCAGCAGCTCGGCGGGGAGGAGCGTGGCGCCGTCCCCGACGAGTGCCTCCTGCATGCGCTGGTAGACGGTGAGTGGACCTGCTGTGCCGGCCGCCGAGGGTGACATGGTCGAACCTCCCGATTAAAAGATGAGTGCGACTCAGGATAAATAGTGAGTCCGACTCATTTTCGCAAGGAAGGATGGAGGACTGATGGCTCGGAGCGGTGTGCCGCCTTCCGGTGGTGGTGGTGGGGACAAAGCCGTTCGTGCGGACGCCCGCCGTAATCGCGCGAGCATCCTGGAGGCGGCCGAGGCCGTGTTCGCCGAGCAGGGGGCGTCCGCCTCGACCGAGGCCGTGGCCGCTCACGCCGGCGTCGCGATTGGCACCGTGTTCCGGCACTTCCCGACCAAACCCGACCTGCTCCAAGCCGTGGTGATGAACCTGCTGGACCGCCTCATCACGGAGGTCGACGCGATGGTCGAAAACGAGGGCGCGGTCACCGCCCTGTTCGAGTTCTGCACCCGCGTCATGGCCGTCAGCGCCCGGAACAGGGCCGTGTTCGCCCGGCTCGCCGAAACCGGGGTCCGGGTCCGCGTCGGCGACGCCCTGACGCGCCTCCGGCCCGCCATCGACGTACTGCTCGAGCGCGCCCAGAAGGCGGGCACCGTCCGCGGAGACCTACTCCCCACCGAGCTGGTCGCCCTGCTCGCCGCGCTCTGCCAGGAAGCGCTCACGGATGCATGGAGCGAACCCTTCCGCCAGCGCATGCTCACGCTCCTCTTCGACGGCATTCGACCCGCCGCGAGACGTTGACCGCGCCGCGAACAAGCAGCCTCGCGAGGGCCTGTTCTGGCGGGCGCTTGTTTGGGAGGCATTGCGGAGGGTTTCGCCGCCGCCGCGATATCACCCAATGGGTGGCATCCTCGGAGTCGAGGCCATGACGGGGGGCTGCAAAGCACCGCCGCGACTTGACCTCCCGGAATCATCCCGCTTCAATTGATGCTTCGAGTCCGTGAGGCCTGCTCCTCGCGTGAGCCGGAAAGTCAGTCCTCTCTGACCCAGATGCAGTCCATGAGGCTCAAGACCCGCGTCCGTGCCGACCCTGTCCTTGGCTGTGGTGGTGGCATCGTCATCGCCGCCCCATCGAGTCGTCCGTCCTCGGTGAGCTGACTTCAGTCGCCAGCAGGCCGCGTGTCGGCTGTTGGCGACTGTTTTTGTTTCGCAGGTGCCGCATTGCGGCATCGTCAATCTTGACGCCGCCTGGATAAACTTGTTTTTCAGGTCTCAAGAGTTGGGTCCATGATGCAGGAATTCCAGTAATGAGGCAGTGATTGCGCTGCATCTCGTCATGGCCATTGCATGGAGCCCCCGAATGGCTGCTGCAACTTGACGTCAAGTTGTCGACCGGTTTCAATTGATACTCCGAGTCCGTGAGGACTGTCCCTCGCGTGAATCGGAAAGCCAGTCCTCACTCACATCAAGGAGCCGTCCATGAAGATCAAGACCCGCGTTCGCGCTGGACCTATCGCCACCTCCGGTGGCCGTGGCTGTGGCGGCGGCATCATCATCGCCGCGCCGCTCGACATCTGACCGCTGTGAGCTGACTTCAGTCGTCGGCGGGTGGTGTCTCACCCGCCGGCGACTGTTTGCATGAGGGACGTGGAAGGTGGCGCATCGCGCCATCCTCGCTTTCGATAGCTCGCGACGATGCGGGAGGCCTGCCCATTGCTCGTGTTGCATTTGAAATCCACGAAGCTTGTGCAACTTGACGGCAAGTAACAATCCGGCTTCAATTCACATCCCGGGTCCGCGAGGTTTGTTCCTCGCGTGAATCGGAAAGCCAGTCCTCACACACGCACAAGGAGCAGTCCATGAAGATCAAGACTCGCGTTCGTGCAGGTCCGATGCAGGCTGACGATGGCACCGTCATCGGTGGTCGTGGCTGTGGCGGCGGCATCATCGTCGCTGCCCCTCTCGACTTCTGAGCGATGAGCTGACTTCAGTCGCCAGCGGACCGGATACCGGCTGCTGGCGACTGTTTCATTCAGGGCCTTCGAGGAGTTGCCACGTGAGTCTGGACGCGGTGTCGCTGGACCCCCATGAGACGCTGTACGTGCCCATGCGGCGTCGCTTCATCAAGGAGTACCTGAACTCATCCGAGGGCCAGCGAGAGCTGCACATCTATTACGGCACCAAGGAGATCTACATCGAGGAGCTGGACCTGCACTCCTTTGGAGAGCAGCTCTGCCTCGAGGACTCCTTCATGGCGGGGGCCGCCACGCGGTGGACGCCGGGAGAGCCGTACCCCTGGGAGCGCGTGAAGGAGCTGCTCGAGGCGCTGCTGGCCGAGGGCATCGTGTCGCGCGAGCCCCCGACGCTCGCTTTCGACAGTGAGACGCATCGGAAGTACCTGGCGTTCGAGGCGCGGCGAGAGGCTCCCACGGAGCCGATGTGGTGGAACCCGGATGCGTCCGACGTCATGCGGAAGCTCACGGGAATCCCCCTGGAGCTGGGCTTCCTGGAGGCGATGCTCCCGGTGTATCGCATCGCGCACCCCGCCATCGACGCGGAGGGGCGGCACATCGGGGAGAGCAACGTCTTCCCTGAAGCCATGCGCATGAAGGTGGAGACGGAGTTCAAGGCCTGCCACTTCGCGGGCAGTCGCTACCGGAACAGCGCGCCGATGAACGTGACGGCGCTCAAGTCGATGATGAAGCACTGGAAGCCGATGATGCACGCGGTGCTCGCGGTGCGTCGGGCGTTCCTGCGCGACGACACCGTGCTTCCGGACGGACGCTGGCGGATGGGAGACCTGCACGCGGTGGCGTGTGCCGTGCTCGCGGTGCCCTCCTTCATGTTGATGCGCGCGAACGACCCGGTGCCCAACGGCACGCTGGACCCGGTCCTGTCGAACATCTACCGGGTGACGGACGGCGTGCGGATGGTGGCGGCCTTCATGCTCTTCCTCCCGGAGGAGCCGATGACGTACGACACGCCCATCTCCTCGGCCGAGCTGCTCTACGTGTCGGACCGCGACAACCACTACCTGTCGACCCGAGGGGTGTGCGCCGGGCCTCCGAACCTGATGGAGGAGTATTTCCAGACGCTGATGGATGGCAGGCCCGTGGCCGGTGAGCCTCCGACTCCCTTCGAATGGGCGAACGACATCGTCCCGGGAGTGGACTACGGGCAGCTGGGGCTCCAGCTCTACTCTCTCCAGTTCAACCTGTGGAGCTACATGTGTCGCGCCTACGAGCACATCCGCGCGGCGGTGCTCAAGGTGGAAGGGGAGTCCGACGGGTTCTGGGGTCGGATGCGCGAGCGGATGGTGCATGACTGGGAGATGATGAGGCCCACGCGCCTGCACACGGCGACGCAGCGCAACTGGGCGGAGGCTCGCTACATCGAGATGTTCGACCGTGCCCAGCGCGGTGTGAGCACCTTCCGGGAAGAGTCGTTGGTTCGCTTGCAGGATGTCTTCACGCCCGTGCATGACGCGGTGTACGAGACCACCCGCGAGCACCTCAGGGGCCTGGTCCGTGAGCGCTCGGGCGCCACCTCGGGGCCGCGCATGGAGCTCGCGGATGCCATCGCGGATGCCACCGCCGAGTATCTGACGCTGGAGCGCTCGGCGCTCCTCGCGCTGGAGAATGTCCAGCGTGAGACCAACGCGCTGCTGAAGCGTCCTCATCCGGAGCGGCGGCTCACCAACAAGGACCTCGCGCTGCACCACCGGATGCGAGCGGGCACCATCGGCGTGCTGCCCTACTTGCTGGACGTGTTCCGGGACGAGCTGGGGGTGGACATCGACAACTCGCCAGAAGGCACCCGGCTGAGCCAGCGCGGCAACGCGGCCTGAGCGGGCTGGAGGGATGGCTGTCCCCGGGAGTGTCCCGCTTCAGGGGCGGCTCCCGGGTCCGAGCCCTCGTGGCCTGACTCCCCGCCGCGGGTGGACACGCGTGGGGGCAGTGACACGGGGGCCCCTTTCTTGTGCCGGTCCGACATACTCCCCGCCTCGCGAGCCCCGCGAGGGTGAGTCCAGGGGAGGGCACGGCACGTGAGTGGTCGGAATGTCATCGTCGTCGGAGGCACGGGCGACATCGGCCGGGCCGTCACGCACAAGCTGCGTGCGGAGGGCCTGAAGGTCCTCTGCGCCGCGAACGACGTGGCGACGGAGACCGGGGACGCGGTGCACGTGGACGTCACGCGTGAGGACTCCGTGGTGTCGATGTTCGACAAGGCGGAGGCGGGGCTCGGTCCCATCTCGGTGCTGGTCAACTGCTCGGGGTTTGGCGTCTTCGCTCCGCTCCACGAGCTGACGCTCGAGGACTGGCGCAAGAGTCTGGAGGTGAACCTGACGGGGACGTTCCTGTGTGCGCGGGAGGCGTTCCGGAGGATGAAGTCCCGAGGTGGGGGGCGGCTCATCCACCTCGGGTCCGTGAGCGACCACCTCACCTTGCCGATGAATGGGGCCTATGCGGCGTCCAAGCACGGGGTGCGCGCGCTGACCGGGGTCTTGAACGAGGAGGGCAAGGCGCTCGGCATCCGGGCGACGCTCCTGTCCCTGGGGGCGGTCTACACGTCCTTCTGGAAGTCCCGGCCGGAGTTCAGTCCCTCGGACATGCTCTCGGTGGACGACGTGGCGCAGTGTATCTGGGAGATTTCCACCAAGCCGTTGAACGTACGGGTCGACGAGGTTCGCCTCGTCCCTCCCCGAGGTGTCCTCTGATGGAGACGCAGTCGAAGCAGGCCCCTGTCGCGGTCGTCACTGGAGCCAGTCGCGGGATTGGCGCGGCCATCGCCACCGAGCTGGCGCGGCAGGGGTTCGAGGTGGTCCTGCTGGCGCGGGACGAGGCGGCGCTGACGCGACTCCAGGAGCGGCTGACCGCGGCTGGGGGGCGTGTGTGGCCGTTGGCCTGTGATTTGGCGGACGAGGGCGCGGTGGGTGTGGCGCTCTCACGGCTCGAGGCGAAGCTGGGGGTGCCGCGAGTGCTCGTGAACAACGCGGGGGTGGGTGGGCCGTTCCACCGCGTGGACGAGGTGAGCACCGCCGAGTGGGAGCAGTTGTTCGACGTGAATGTGAAGGGCGTGCGCAACCTGTGTCAGTGGGCCCTGCCGCGCATGAAGGCCCAGGGGTATGGGCGCATCGTGAACATCGCGTCCATCATGGGGCTCTTTGGTGGGGCGCAGTCGTCCACCTATGCGGCGACCAAGCACGCGGTGGTGGGCTACTCGAAGGCCATCGCCGCCGAGTGGGGGGCATATGGCATCACCTGCAACGCGCTCTGCCCGGGCTACATCGACACGGAGATGCTGGCGAAGGCGGACCCGGCCGTGCGCGCGCGACTGCTGGAGCGAATCCCCGTGAAGCGGTTCGGGACGCCGGAGGAGGTGGCGGGGATGGTGTCCTTCCTCGTCGGGCCCTTCAGTGGCTACGTGAATGGCAGTGCCGTGGTGATGGACGGCGGCCTGTCGGCGCACCTGGCGTCGGACCTGCCCGCGTTCTGACGGGTGGACGTCCCCGGGGACTTCGGTTCGCCGTCTACGCGGCGACGGGAGTCGTCAGGCCCCTGCGCTCCATGAAGGCGCGCAGCTCCGGCCACCGCGAGGACAGGGCTTCGAAGTCATCGGGGCGCCCGAGCCGTGCGGCGGCCAGTGTGGCGTCGATGTCCATCGCATGAGTTATCGGGTCCACGGCGTCCAGGGCGAAGGCCTTGAGGAGCTTGAGTCGGCGGGTATCACGCCCCGCCAGTGCGTCCGCCTCGTTCGCTCGGGCCGCGAGGAGCGCCAACGCGGCGTCGTGCTGTCCGTCGCGGCAGAGCAGGGAGACCTCGGGCAGCAACGCGTAGGAGGGGGGCAGCTTCCCAGCCCGCTTGCGCCCTTCCTCCAGCCATTCACGTGCCGGGGACAGCTCTCCCTGGAGGAAGTAGGCATGGGCAATCAGATTGGGCAGCCATTGGTGCGCGGCTGGAACGAACCTTCGCAACGCGCCGGAGTGCTCCGCGGAGCCGAAGAGTTCGAGTGCGCGTGCTGCCTCCCCCAGAGTCAACAGAGACTGTCCGGCCATGGTGACGGAGACGGCCCGCTGGGTGCCCTGGGTGCTTTGGCGTGCGGCCTCCTCGTAGCAGCGGGCTGCTTCTCGTTCGTCACCCGCGCTCGAGAACGAGACTCCCTGGTGATAGGTCGTGCCCCACCTGCGGATGCGCCAGAAGAAGAAGGCGAACAGCGCGAGGAACAGCGCGACACAGCCGCCGGCGAGCACCGGAGGCGTCAGGTACTCGCGCAGCGAACTGGTGCGGGAGGTGGCGTTGTAGGAGATGACGAAGGCGACGACGAGAAACAGCCACATTCCGCCCCGTTGCGCCGAGAAGAAGGAGAAGGGCCGCAGATGGCGCTCTTTGGGAAGGGGAAGCGGAGTCACGTGGGCTCACAAGGCGAAGGTCGAAGCCGCCTCGTAGCCTGACAGCGCGCTGGAATTCCATCCGCTCTTGGTGTCAGCGGCTCGCAACCGAGTCCCCTGGTGACTGTCTGGGGGCCTTGAGTCGCTCATTCGCCAAGAACGGGACCTGACGAATCCACCGAGAATCCTCGCGCTGACGCCCGAGCGGCGAGGCGCCAGGCTGCCTGTCCCTCGTGCTTCGGGGCTGGGGCTTGGGTTCCCCGGGTTCTCGGCCGCCTGGAGCGTTCGCATGTTGACGAGGAGGTGAGCGGGCGGGGCGCGTCGTGCCCAGGCCCGCGAGCGTTGACGCGCATGCGGAGCACGGGGGGACGATGGACCGCACACGCCAGGGAAGGTGGTGGGCGCTGGCGCTCGTGGGGGGCGTGCTGGGGGGCGGTGGCTGCGAGCGGCAAGAGGACAAGGTGTCGACGCGCACTCCCTCGGCGGACGACCGGGAGGTGCGCTCGGCCGTGTTTCGAGACCTGGTCGCCTCGCGTGAGCGTGCGCCAGACCTCGAGGCCTGGACAGGTCCGGATGCGCAGGGCCGCCCGGGACAGGGTGGCTCGGGGCGACCCGCGCCCACGGGGAGTGTGTCGGGGCGCGTGGAGTGGGTGGGCGACAACGAGCTGCTCATCCGCGATTCGGGCGGACAGGAGCGGGATGTCGAGGTGACGCCGGACACGCTGCTGCGGTTGAACGGGAAGCAGGTGGGCCTGGCCTCGATGCGCGAGGGGGACTCCGTCGAGGTGACGTACGACGACGGCCCCGGCGGCTGGGTGGCGCGAGATGTCGAGGTGGTGATTGCCCAGGAGCCGCTCATCCCGACGGAGCGGGAGCTCGGTCGGGATGAGCGCGACAAAGCCTCGTCGCGTCCGTGAGCGGCCGCATCACGAGGACAGCTCTTGTGTGCGCACGCGTGAGCGCGGACGAGGCCATGTCGACGTCCGTGAGCAGCCGCCTCGCGAGGACCGCCTCGGGTTCTCACGAGTGAGCGCGGACGAGGCCATGTCGCCGTCCGTGGGCAGCCGCCTCGCGAGGACCGCCTCGGGTTCTCACGCGTGAGCGCGGACGAGGCCGCGCCGCCGTCAGTGAGCGGACATCGCCCGGTTCATCCCGCGACGAAGCGGCGCGGGTGCTCACGCCGAGTCGTCGGTAGGTCGAACGTGCCGTCCGCTGACAACGGGGCCTCGCGTCAGAACGCGTTGCCGTTCGCGCGACGGCCCGGTGACGAGCCAAGGCTGGGATTGAGCGTGGTGTGGAGGACGAAGTCGGTGCCGCCGGGGAACGCGTCGGGTGAGCGATTGAGCGACACGTTGTCCACGGTGCTCGTATAGGTCATCACATCCACCGCGGTGTTCTGGAGGTTGCGCAGGCTCACGGTGTCGCCGCCGTTGTTGAGGCCCAGCTGTCCGGTGGAGGCGTGCACGGTGTCAGGCGTGCCAGGTGGGAAGCCGTTGGGGCCGCCGAAGACGACATACGCCTTTCCCGGCGGGACGAGTGTCCCCGTGGCGAAGGTATGCCGGACCACGTTGGCATCCGACAGAGACCAGCCAGACAGGTCCGCGGTGGAGCCGCCGGTGTTGATGACCTCGACGAACTCGTACTGACTGTCGGGCACGGTGCCGCCGTCGCCACTCGGGACCGAGGGTTCGTTGGCGAGCACCTCGTTGATGAGCATCGCGGGAGGTGTGCTCGTCCCACCGTCGGGGACGCCGCCTCCTCCGCCGAAGGCATAGTGGCTGACGACGGGGTAATGGTCGCTGACGATGTTGTTGTAGTTGGGAATCCACGAGTCGGGGCGAACGACGCGGACGGAGTCGGGGACGTAGACGGCGGCGACCTCATCGCTGACGAGCGTGTGGTCGATGGTGTCGGGGTACTCGGTGGTGGTGCGCTCGGCGCGCTCCGACAGGGCCTGGGTGATGAAGGTGTAGTGGGTGGGGTCGGAGAGGAAGTTCTCGAAGGGCGTGTTCAGATACACGCCTCCGCTGTACGTGATGGAGCGGTCGACATCGTCATTCCAGTCGCCAATGACAATCACGCGCGCGGTAGGCATCCCGTCGAGATAAGCCTTCAGCGCGATGCTGGCCTCCTGTCTTCGCCCATGGGACTCCACGTCGGCGAAGGCCTTCATGTGCATGACGATGACGATGAGGGGGGCCGAAGCGCCGTTGATGAAGGTGGTGAAGTTGACGCGCAGGGGAGGGCGACCTCCGAAGACATTGGAGTTCTCGGTGAGGATGAGCTCCGCGCTCTGGAAGACGAGGCTGCTGTCGTAGAGGATGCCGGGCTTCTGCTCTCCGGCCGAGTACCAGAAGCTGGTGTTGGGGACGTAGGTCGAGTCGTTGGCGAGGAAGCCGTCGTATTGGGGGAGCTGCGCCTTGAGGACGTCGAAGTCCGCGTTGTCCACGATCTCGACCAGGCCCCACACGTTGGCGCCCGTGTCCGCGAGGATGTCTCGCGCGTGAGCGAGCTGCAGGTCATCGAGATTCCCCCCGGGTGATGTGGAGTTGGGCGGGCCCTGGGTCTCCGCGCCGAACCACTCGATGTTCCAGTGGCCCACGGTGAAAGGCTGTCCCGAGCCGCTGACGGTGAGTGACAGCGCGCGCGAGGCGGAGGAGCCCTTGGCGTCCTGCACGGAGGCGCTGAAAGACGTGATGCCCTGGACGGTGGGAGTGCCGGAGATGAGGCCGCTCGCGGAGAGGGTCAGGCCGGTGGGCAGCGAGCCCACGTGGCTCCAGGTCAGGGGCGCGCGCCCCTCGCTCGCCGTAAGGGTGGTGGAGTAGGGCTGGCCCGAGATGGCCTGGGGCAGGGTGTCCGTCGTCACGGTGGGGGGCACGTAGACGGAGAGAGACACGCTGCGCTCGGCGAAGCGGCCTTGGGCATCGGAGACGCGGATGGTGAAGGTGCGGGTGCTGGAGGTGGTGGTGCCGCTGATGGTGCCGGAGCTGGAGAGGGACAGGCCGGTGGGGAGCGAGCCTGAGACGACGCTCCAGGAGAAGGGGGCCTTGCCACCGGAGACGGCCAGGGTGGCGGAGTAGGGCGCGCCAGTGTCGGCCTCGGGGAGCGCGCTCGTGGTGATGGTGGGGGGGGCGTAGACGACGAGCGCCAGGGTCCGAGGGGCCGTGCGACCGTTCTCGTCGGAGACGCGGACGGTGAAGGACGCGGTGCCGGCGGAGGAGGGTGTGCCGCTGAGCGTGCCTTGGGGCGAGAGCGAAAGGCCGGGAGGCAGCGTGCCGGAGACGAGCGTCCAGGTGAGGGTGCCTCGGCCACCGGTGGCGGTGAGCGCGTGCTGGTAGGCGGTGCTCAGCGTCGCATCGGGGAGGGCCTGGGTGGTGATGGTGGGAAGGGCGAGGACGGTGAATGTGACGGAGCGAGCGGCGGTGCGGCCATTGGCGTCACGAGCGATGACGTCGAAGGTGAAGGCGCCGCCCTGGGTGGGCTGTCCGTGGAGGAGTCCCTCGGGAGCGAGCGAGAGTCCGGTGGGAAGGGGGCCCGGAGTGGAGAAGACGAAGGGGGCCTTGCCCTGCGAGGCCTGGAGGGCGCGAGCGACGTTGTCCTGGACGTAGACGCTCTGTGGGGCCACGGCGGCGAGCAAGGGGGGCAGGAAGGTGGCGAGGGAGAGCTCCCGCGTATCGGTGGCGCCGTTGGCGTCGGTGACGCGGAGGCTGAACGCGGAGGTGCCGGCGGCGGAGGGGGTGCCATTGAGGATTCCGGAGCCGAGCAGCGCGAGTCCGGGAGGCAGGGCGCCGCTGACGAGGGTCCACGTGTAGGGCGCCTTCCCGCCGAGGACGGAAGGAGCCTGGCCGTAGGCGCTGTCCGTATAGGCATCCGGGAGGGTGGTGGAGCTGATGGTGAGTCCGTCGCGGATGGTGAGCTGGAAGTCCGCGGAAGCGGTGTGGCCATTGGCGTCGCGGGCCTCAATGGTGAAGGAGAAGTTGCCCGAGGTGGTGGGGGTGCCGGCGAGGGAGAAGGCTTCCAGTTGGAGGCCGGGGGGCAGGGCACCGGAGGTGACGTGGAGGCTCAGCGGGGCGAGTCCACCGGAGGCCGAGAGGGCGGCGGAGTAGGGGAGGCCAACGACACCGAGCGAGAGGGACGCGGTGGAGAAGGTGGGCGGCGCGAGAACGGAGAGGGTGAGTTGCTGGGAGGACGCGGCGCCGGAATCGTCCTGGACGTGAACGGTGAAGGTGAAGGAGCCGGAGGCGACGGGGCTGCCGGAGAGGAGCCCCTGCGCACCGAGCCGCAGGCCGGAGGGCAGGTCTCCATTGGAGAGGCTCCAGGCATAGGGAGGCGAGCCACCAGAGACCGCGAGGGGCGCGGAGTACGCGTCACCGAGGTAGGCGTCGGAGAGGGAGGTGGTCTCGACGGTGAGCGAGGTGTGGCCGCCGTCGGTGGGATTCGGACCGGCGTCCCGTTCAGGGAGCAGGGGCGTGGAGGGCTTGGAGCCGGGGCATGCGGACAGGCTGAGGGCGAGCAGCAGCGTCAGTGCACGTTGGAACCGCATGGAGACTCCGAACCGGCAGGGGCAGTGGCCCCAGGTGAGAGCGGGCACTGTAGTCCGTGACGGTGACGACAGCTCAATCGCGCGTCGGGTGATACGGCCAAGAAAAAGGCCGCGGCCCCCGAAGGGACCGCGGCCAGGAAGGATGAGCTTGGGGGCTCAGCCCCGTGTCAGCCGATTACGGCGTCGGCGCGCCCGGAGAGCTGGGCAGGAACACGAAGTCGGCGTTGTTGTCGTTGGTGTCGCTGCCGTTGGGAACGCGCTGGAGCGAGCCCGCCGTCGCGTTCGAGTCCGCAGCGGTGGTCCGCGTACCCTCGATGAAGTTGAGGGCCAGGTCACCCGCGCCAGTCAGGATGGTGAACACGGGGTTCTGGAGGACGTGGG
>NZ_JABUMQ010000025.1:0-56796 GCF_013336645.1 Myxococcus sp. CA039A
CATCACTCCCCCCCCCGCCCTGGGTGGGATGAGCCGGCGCAGCCTGCTGACGAACGCGGGGCGCGCGGTGCCGTTGCTCGCGGCGGGGACGAGCACGGTGGGCCTGGCGGGCGGAGCCACGGGCTTCACGCTGAAGTCGGTGGAGGTGCGCCTGCCCGGCCTGCCCGCCGCGCTGGACGGGTTTCGCATCGGGCAAATCACCGACGTCCACGTCGGCACCTTCATCGACACCCACTACCTGCGCGAGACGGTGGCCGCGATGAACGAGGCCCAGGTCGACCTCCAGGTGATGACGGGTGACCTCATCGACGACCTGGACCAGCTCGACGGCACCATGGCCGCGCTGGAGTCCTGCCGCGCCCGCCACGGCATGCTGGCGGTGCTCGGCAATCACGAGCACTGGCGCGGCCTGGACGAGGTCCTCGGCGCCTACGCCCAATCCCAGGAGCGCGGCGGCCCGGTGCGGCTGCTGGTGGACTCGTCCCACGTCATCGAGCACGGCGGCCAGCGCGTGCGCATCGTCGGCGTGGACTACCCCATGTCCGGCCGCAGCCACCGCGTGAAGGCCGAGCGCATGCGCCAGTCCGCGGAGAAGGCCTTCCAGGACACCGCCTCGGACGAAGTCGTCCTCTGCCTGTCCCACCATCCCGACTTCTTCAACCACGCCGCCGAACACGGCGCCCGGCTCACGCTCGCCGGCCACACCCACGGCGGCCAGGTGGCGTTCTTCGGCGTGCCCGCCTTCTGGTTCGCCTTCCAGTACATGCTCGGCCGCTATCGGCGCGGGGACCACCAGCTCTACGTGTCCGGCGGCACCGGCCACTGGCTGCCCTTCCGTCTGGGTGTCCCGCCCGAGGTGACGGTGCTCACGCTGCGCGCGGCGTAGGCGCGCCTTCAGCGACCTCCGGGCGGCGACTGCTGCCCGTACGTCTTGAACTTCTCCAGCACGCGCGCCATCTCCTCATCGTCGAGGAGCACGGGCTCGCCCACCTGGAGCGCCCGCCAGTACATGGCCGCGAGCGTCTCCACCTCCACCGCCAGCTTGAAGGCCTGGGCCAGGCCCGCGCCCAGCGCGAGCATGCCGTGGTTCGCCATCAGGCACGCCTTGCGTCCCTCCAGCGCCTCCAGCACGCGTCGCGCCAGCTCCTCGGTGCCGAACGTCGCATAGGCCGCGCACCGCACGTCCACGCCGCCCGCCGAGGACACCATGTAGTGGAAGGCGGGGATGCCCCGGCGCAGACAGGCCAGCGTGGTGCAGAACATGGAGTGGGCATGCAGCACCGCGCCCACCTCCGGGCGCGCCACCAGGAGGTCCCGGTGCAGCTGCCACTCCGACGACGGAAGACGGCGCCCCTCATGGCTCCCGTCCAGGCGCATGAGGACGATGTCCTCCGGCTCCAGCACGTCGTAGTCCATGCCGGTGGGCGTCAGCAGGAAGCCCTCCGCCACGCGCAGGCTCAGGTTGCCGGACGTCCCCTGGTTGAGTCCGGCCGCGTTCATCTTCCGGCAGGTGGTAATCATCGCCTCGCGCGAGGCGCGGTCATCCCGACTGCTCACGAAGCCCTCCCCGCCCGCTCCGGGAAGAGCGAGCGCAGGCCCTCCTCGGTGGCGGAGCACACGCCTCGCTCGGTGATGAGCGCCGTCACCAGCCGCGCTGGCGTCACGTCGAAGGCGTAGTTGGCGGAAGCACTGCCCTCCGGCGTCACCCGCACCGTGGCCACCTCACCCGAGGCCAGTCGCCCGGTGACATCGCTCAGCTCGGTGCCGTCGCGCTGCTCAATCGGAATCTCCCGCACGCCGTCTCGCAGGCTCCAGTCGATGGTGGGCGAAGGCAGCGCCACGTAGAAGGGCACGCCATTGTCCTTCGCCGCGAGCGCCTTCAGGTAGGTGCCAATCTTGTTCGCCACGTCTCCGTGCGCCGTGGTGCGGTCCGTGCCCACCAGACACAGGTCCACCTGTCCATGCTGCATCAGGTGGCCTCCCACGTTGTCGGCGATGACGGTGTGCGGGACACCGTGCTGTCCCAGCTCCCAGGCCGTCAGGCCCGCGCCCTGGTTTCGCGGACGCGTCTCGTCCACCCAGACATGCACGGGCAGGCCGGCGTCATGCGCCAGGTAGATGGGCGACAGCGCCGTGCCCCAGTCCACCGTCGCCAGCCACCCCGCGTTGCAGTGGGTGAGCACCTCCAGCCGCCCCTGGCGTCCCTTCCGCTCCCAGGCTGCCTCCAGCAACTTCAGACCGTGCCCACCCATGGCGCGGTTGATGGCCACGTCCTCGTCGCACAGCTCGGCCGCGCGCTGCTTCGCGGCGGACGGACGCTCCGAGACGGGCAGCGGCTCCAGCAACTGGCGCATCTGCTCCAGCGCCCAGTGCAGATTGACGGCGGTGGGACGCGTCGCGCCCAGGACCTCGCGGGCCCGCGCCAGCGCCGCATCCGAAGCGTCCTCGCGCAGCGCGAGCCAGACGCCATACGCGGCGGTGGCGCCGATGAGCGGAGCGCCTCGCACACGCATCGCACGGATGGCGTGCGCGGCCTCCTCCAGCGTGCCCAGCCGCGCGGTGACGAAGGCGTGGGGAAGGCGTGTCTGGTCGATGATGCCCACCGCCTGCCCGTCGGGCTCCAGCCAGATGGTGCGCATGGGACTGCCCTGGACCTTCATCGGTTCAACACCCGGCCGGCCACGGCGGACAGCTTTTGCGCGAGCGCGGCATCCCGAGCCTCGGGCGCGGTGATGACCGCGTGGTCCAGGGCGCGCTGACAACCCTGGCGACAGGGCCCCTCATGTCCACCGAGCAGCGGTGTCACCTGCTTCACCAGACCGCGCGCCTTGCCCGCGTTGCCCAGGAGCACGGAGACGACCTGGTCCACGGTGACGGCGTCATGGTCCGGATGCCAGCAGTCGAAGTCCGTCACCATCGCGACGGTCGCGTAACAAAGCTCCGCCTCCCGGGCGAGCTTCGCCTCCGGCATGTTCGTCATGCCGATGACGTCACAGCCCCACGTCCGGTACAGGCGGCTCTCCGCGAGCGAGGAGAACTGCGGCCCCTCCATGGCCAGATAGGTGCCGCCCCGCCGCGCGGCCACGCCCAGGTTCTCGCAGGCGGCCATCACCGCGTCCCCCAGTCGCGAGCACACCGGCTTCGCCATGGACACGTGCGCGACGAGCCCCGTGCCGAAGAAGCTCTTCTCCCGCGCGAAGGTCCGGTCGATGAACTGGTCCACCACCACGAAGACGCCCGGCGGCAGGTCCTCGCGCAGGCTGCCCACCGCGGACAGCGAGAGCAGGTCCGTCACCCCGCTGCGCTTGAGCGCGTCCACGTTCGCCCGGAAGTTGATGTCGCTCGGGGCGATGCGGTGGCCCCGGCCATGGCGCGGCAGGAAGACCACGCGCTGCCCCTCCAGGGTGCCGAAGCACAGCTCGTCGGAGGGCTCGCCAAAGGCAGAGGACACCTTCTTCCAGGCGACGTCCTTCAAACCGTCAATCTGGTACAGGCCGCTGCCACCGATGATGCCGATGACGGGCGGGGAGGCATCGGACATGAGGTCTTCTCCCGGAAACGAAAGGCGCGGGCGAGCGTACCAGCCTCCCCGGCCCACGGCGGCACGGGCTTCGTCGGTTGACAGTCCCACGCACGGACTTATATTCAACCTCATGGTTGAACAACGTCTCGCCCAGCTCGACAACACCTTCCACGCGCTGTCGGACCCGACGCGCCGGGCGATGCTGCGCAACCTGTCCGTACATGAGCGCAGCGTCGGAGAGCTGGCGGCTCCCTTCCGGATGTCCCTGGCCGCGGCGTCCAAACACATCAAGGTGCTGGAGCGCGCGGGGCTGGTGCGCCGCGAGGTGAAGGGCCGCACGCACGTCTGCCGACTGGACGCGAAGCCGCTCTCGGAGGTGAAGGACTGGCTCCAGTACTACGAGCGTTTCTGGAGCGAGCGCCTCGACGTCCTGGAGGCCCTCCTCCGAGGGGACGCGCCCACGCCCCCTTCCTCCCCCCGCAAGAAAGGACGCTCCCGGTGAGTCCCCACGCCCCCATCCAGGTCCAGCTCGTGCGCCACTTCGACGTACCCGTCGAGCGCGTCTTCGACGCCTGGGTCGACGCGAAGCTGCTGGGCCAGTGGATGTTCGGCCCGCGCGTGCGTGACGAGCAGGTCGTCCACCTCCACCTTGATGCCCGCGTGGGCGGCACGTTCTCCTTCCTCGTGCGCCGCCGGAACATGGACATCGACCACATCGGTACGTACCTGGAGGTCGACCGCCCCCACCGCCTCGTCTTCACCTGGGCCATCCGGGAGGATGACCTGGCGGAGGAGGACATCAGCCGGGTGAGCCTGGAGTTTCGTCCCCAGGGCACCGGCTGCGAGCTGACGCTGACCCACGTCATGTCGTCCAAGTGGGCTGAGTACGCCGACCGGACCCAGGCGGGCTGGGCCGCCATGCTCACCGCCCTGACGCGCGCGCTCGCCACACCCGATGCGCTGGAGCCCCACCGTGGCTGAGTACGGAATCGTCACGGAGCCCCAGACGGTGCGCATCGAGCGCGTGCTGCCCGGGCCCATCGAGCGCGTGTGGGCATTCCTCACCGACTCGGAGAAGCGCGGCAAGTGGCTGGCCGCCGGAGAGCTGGAGCCGCGCGTGGGAGGCCGCGTCGAGCTGCACTTCCTCCACTCCACGCTCTCCCATGAGCCCCTGCCGAAGCGCTACGAGGTCATGCGCAACGGCCATCGGCACCTCGGCCACGTCACTCGCTACGAGCCACCCCACGCGCTGAGCTACACCTGGGCCGAGCAGACGGGCGCACCCTCCGAGGTGTCGTTCGAACTGAGCGAGCGCGGCACCGAGGTGCTGCTCGTCCTGACGCACCGACGGCTCACCACGCGCGCGGACCGGGTCAGCGTCGCCAGCGGTTGGGACACCCACCTGGGCATCCTCGACGACCAGCTCTCCGGCCATGCGCCCCGAGGCTTCTGGTCCACGCACGCCCGCCTGGAAGCAGACTACGAGCAGCGGCTTCCGCGCGACTGAGGGACAAGGAGTCCGGGGCCCTTCATCGGCTCGGACCCTTGCCCCACCGCTGTCCGGTCCTCGAACCGCGCCCCCGCATCCCGGGCCGACCGAACGGCGAACACCCGGGTCTCACGCTGTCGCCTTCCAAGGAGAGGCCCACCTTGAGGCGGAGAGACACTCGCCCCGGGAGGCCCCATGAACGTCGAAGAAGTCATGTCCGAGAACCCCGTCACCTGCCTGCCCGACACCGGCATCGAGCAGGCCGCGCGGTGGATGGTGGAGTGTGACTGCGGAGCCCTGCCGGTCATCGACGTGGACAACAAGCCCATCGGCGTCATCACCGACCGCGACATCACCTGTCGCATCATCGCGAAGGGGAAGGACCCCTACATGCTCAACGTGAGCGATGCGATGAGCATGCCCGCGGCGACGGTGTATCGAGACACCAGCCTGGAGGACTGCCTGGAGTTGATGGAGCAGAACCAGGTCCGCCGCATGGTGGTGCTCGACGACGACGGCACCGTCTGCGGCATGGTGGCGCAGGCGGACCTGGTGAAGCAGCTCAAGGCGGAGGAGACCGCGGAGCTGATGCGCGAAGTGTCCGTCGACACCGAGTCCCCTTCACAGGTCCACTGACGAAACACCTCGGGGCGCGGTGGACTCACGCGCCTCGGGGCGTTGCTCAGGTTCCGCCCAGGGCGAACACGGCCATGCGCCGCACGAGGTCGGGGCCTGACTTCTCCAACACGTCGTTGTGGCCCGCCCCGGGCACCGTCTCCACGGTGGCGCTGGGAAAGCGCGCGCCCAGCCTGCGCCCCATCTCCACCGGGATGAGCGTGTCCTGCTCTCCGTGGATGATGAGCACCGGCAAGGTGATGTCCGGCGCCTTCGACGCGGAGTCATAGCGGTCCCTCACCAGCAGGGACGCGGGGAGGAAGGGAAAGACCTGCGCCGCAATCTCCGTGAGAGAGGTGTAGGGCGCCACCAGCATGATGCGCGAGCCGTGTCCCCGGCGCGCCATCTCCACCGCCACGCCCGTGCCGAGGCTGCGGCCACTGAGCACGGTGTGCTCCGGCGTCACCCCCTGCGCTCGCAGCATCGCCAGCGCCGCCTCCGCCGCCGCGTAGATGCCCTGCTCCGTGGGCTGTCCGGGCGACGCGCCATATCCCGGGTACTCGACGGCCAGGAAGCCCAGCCCGTTCTGGTTCAGCACCGTGCCCAGGTCGAGCTGACCCAACAGCTGCTCTCCATTGCCATGGAAGTGCACCACTGTCGGGGCGCCGGGCGGCGCGGGGAGATGGAGCACGTCCACGAACGTGTCTCCTGGCAGTGGCAGGTGCCGGAAGCCGAGCTCGGCCGGCAGCGGGATGGGGGCCTTGGGCGCCGGGTATATCAACGGGCGCTGGAGCACGAAGGCCGCCAGGCACAGGGCGAGGTAGGCGACCGCGAAGATGGAGACGAGGATGACGAGCACGCGACGAGGCCGGACCATGGCCCCTCCAGTCTGCACGAACTCGAGCCGCGCTACGCGAAGAGTCCCAGCGGCGCGCCGGGCGTGAAGCCGGGGAACACCCGGGTCAAGTCCACGCCAGGGCGGCAGGCGCGCAGCACCTCGGCCAGCGGCGCGCGCACGTCCGTCCACGCGGGCACGTCCCGCCCGTCCTGGAGCCGGTCCGGGGTGAGCGACTCGAAGCGGCCGTGGACCTGGCCACCCTTCACGCCGCCACCGAGCACCAGCATCGCGCTGCCCACGCCGTGGTCCGTCCCCCGGCTGCCGTTCTCCCGCACCGTGCGGCCGAACTCCGTCAGCACCACCACCGTCACCCGCTCCAGCAGCGGCCCCACGTCCCGCGCGAAGGCGGCCAGCGCGCCCGCCAGCTCCGCGCACCGGTTGGCGAAGGTGCCCGTGGCCGCGCCCTGCGCCGCGTGCGTGTCCCAGCCGCCCATCTCCGTCGCGGCGACCTCCAGGCCCACGTCGCCTCGGATGAGCCGCGCGATGTCCCCCAGTCGCTGTCCCAGCGGGCCGCGCGGATACTCCACGCCCGACGTCGGCGGCAGTCGTGACAGGTGCTCCGCGTCCAGTTGGGAGAGCGCGTCGAAGGCGCCCTGGCCCGTGGTGCGCAACGCTTCGTCCACCGCGCCCGCGTAGAGCGCCGCGAAGCCGCGCGTCGCCTCGGCGCCTCGCTTGCCCACGCGGAGGCGGAACTCCTCCAGCCGTCCCATCGCCAGCGCGCCCGCGTCACCGAACAACGCGCGGGGCAACGTGGCTTGCAGGGCCACGGCTCGCAGCGGCGCGGCGGACTCCTCGACACCGAGGGCGCGGTTGAGCCACCCATCGGGCGTCGACTTGCGGCCCGGCGTCCCCGACTCGACGAAGTCCTGCGCGTCGAAGTGCGAGCGCACCGGCGTGGGCAGCCCCACCCCGTGCAGCACCGCAAGGTGGCCCTCGTTCCAAAGGGGCAGCAAGGCCTCCAGCCGGGGATGCAATCCGAAGGGGCCCGACAGCGGCAGCGCGGCGCCCTCCCCGGTCCTGCGCAGCGCCAGCGTGGGACGCGCGCGGTGATAGGCCGCGTCATCCACGGGAGGCACCAGGGAGAGACCATCCACGCCGCCTCGCAGGAACACCGTCACCAGGGTGCGCCGTGAGGACGGGGCGGCCAGCGCGCGGCCCGACAGCGCTGGAGCGAAAGCCAGCCCCACGCCCGAGAGCCCCAGGGCGCGCAGCAGGAGGCGTCGAGACAGCAGCGGACTCATGGGCTTGCGCGGCTCCGGCGAGTGAAAGGCGGCCCTGTCCATTCCGCGGGGCCGTTCAAGCGACACAACACCGGACCCGGGCGGAGGTTACGAGCGTCCGTGCCGAATCCCCGGCCACAAGTCAGGGTCCCCACTTCCCTTCCTCCAGACCCACCCGGAGGACCCAGCGCGACCGGGTCTTCAGAGAATCGCCCGGACGAAGAGCGACGCCACCCACGCGGCCCAGACCAGCGAGACAGCGAGCAACACGGCGGCGACCGGGCGCACCCACGTCGGGGACTTGTCGCGCCAGGGCAGGAGCATCAAGTAGCCCCCCGCCAGCGAGGGAATGGGGAGCAGGTTGAGGGCCGCCATCCGGGCGCTCATGATGCCCCACGCGCGCACCAGTTCGCCCTCTCGCAGCAACCCGACGAAGCGCTCCACGCGGCCCGGCAGCGCGGCGACGTTGAACACGGCGGGGAAGCCCTCGGTGAACTGATGGAAGCCCTCCGCGGGGCCCAGGCACGCCATGGCAACGCCAATCTGCACGTACCAGGGGACGGCCAGGGCCAGGGCGTGCAGCGGCGGAGGCAGCTTGAGCAGCCGACTCTTGAGCGGCGGCTCGGGAGAAGCGTCGTCTTGCTCCGGCACGAACGACGCGGAGCTGCCCAGGGTGATGGGATGCAGGCTCCAGCCAATACCGGCCATGCGCCACGCCACCAACTGGGGCCCATAACCAATCCGCACCGCGAGCGGTCGAGCCCCGAAGGCACTCGCCACCACCGCCTGCGCCAGCGCCCACATCACGTTGACCGCGAGGAACAGCACCCACAGCCAGAAGAAGAGGGCGACTCTGTCCATGGCTGGAAGTCTATCCTCTTTCACGAGGAACTCGCCCCCTGGGTCGGTCCAGACGAGCGCCATGCATCGAGGTCCCAGCCACCTCGGGTAGGTGGCTGGGCGGGAGGCACGCTGATTCACGCATCCATCAACGCAAGGACGAGAGAATCGGGGTGAGGTGTTGGTTGCCCTCCGTTCCGTTGCCGGCCTGTCCGTGCGTGTTGGCGCCCCAGGTGAAGACAGCACCATCGGCACGCATGGCCAGGGAATGGTCGAAGCCCGCCTTCACCGCCACCCCTCGCTCGAATCCGGACACCTGCACCGGTGAGAGCCGCGTGACGACCGTGCCATCCCCCAACTGCCCCTTGTCGTTCAACCCCCAAGCCCAGACCGTGCCATCCGCCTTGAGCGCGAGCGAATGACGCGACCCCGCTGACATGGCGACGATGTCGACGAGGCCTGGAATCATGGTGGGTGTATTCCGGTAGACCGTCGTGCCATCACCGAGTTCACCGTTGCTGTTACTCCCCCAGGCCCAGAGCGTGCCATCCGACTTGAGTGCGAACGCGTGAGCATTCCCGGCTGAAATGGAGATGACACCGCTCAGTCCCGGCTTCTGCACGGGGAGATTGCTCTGCGGCGTCGTGCCATCGATTCCCCAGGTCCAGACGGTGCCATCGGACCTCAAGGCCATGCTGAACCTGCTTCCCGCCGACACCGAGATGAGCCCCGTGGGGGCCGTTGCCTGGACAGGGACACTGGTGGAGTCCTCCGTTCCAGTCCCAAGCTTCCCATAGTAACCCGCCCCCCAAGCCCAGATGGTTCCATCCCAGCGCAGCGCAAGGGAATGAAAGGGACCTGCCGAAACCATTCGGACATTGGTGAGGTTCTGCACCTGCGTGGGAGTGTAGTGGGCAGAGGATTCGGTTCCGATGCCCAGCTGGCCAAAGAAGTTGTTGCCCCATCCCCAGACCGTGCCGTCGGAACGCAGCCCCATCACGCTCAGGTTCGAGGTCGACACCGTCTTCATGCAACTCAACACCGACACTCGCAGCGGATTCTGCGCGGAGTGGTCCGGAGGGAAGTCGTTCCCCAGGCTGCCATGTCCGCTGTAGCCCGCGCCCCAGATACTGGCGTCGGCTCGCACCGCCAGCGAAGTATCATCCCCCGCGGCCAGCAATGACTGGGGAGAGAAGACATCTGACTGGGTCTGGGGAAATACTGCGCCCAGGCCTCCACAGTCGGTCATGAGCCGGTACGTGGATGAGAACCCGGCGTATTGCTCGAAGTCGACATCACTGACCTGGAAGGTGTGCGAGACCTCGTATCGATTGACGACCAGACCCGTGAGGGTATCCGTGTAGCTGTCGAGAAAAGTGACGCTCAGCGGAGCCGTCGTGTACGCACTGTTCGTCCCGCATCCCGGGGCCTGGGTGAGCCGGGTCCGCGCATAGGAGCCACTCGCACTCGGCAGCAGCACGATGTCGGCCGGGGCAGGCTGCAACCATGATACGCGGACGCTGCGAACGCCGTTGCTCCCCGTGACGGTGTAGCCACGGTAGGACGGCCTGGAGGTATCGGCGTAGTCGAACTCACAGCCCGGGTAGTCCACCTGCGCCCTCACGGTGCGACCGGTGGGGGCATTGGCGCTCAGGTGGTGTTCGACGCCTCGTGCATCCACATAGCCACTGGCCACCGGAAGGTCTCGCGGATGTCGCTCCAGCAGGACCTCGGTGGAGGTTGCCTCCTCGCGGCCCGCGACCTCTTCGTCGCCCCCCCCGACCTGACAGCCCATCAGCCCCACCACGATGGACATCACCGCGACACGCAAGGTAGCGCGTGAATCCGGGCACCCCGCAGGCGACTCGATGGATGTACTTCCGGCGCACCGTCTCGGATGAAACATCTTCACAAGGAAGCTCCTGACTCGATTGGGACCGGGCGGTCCGTGAGACACCCAAGCCAAGGCCGAAAATTACGGCAATACAGGCAAATCTAGCAAGCCAGCACCAGGTGCCTGACGAGCGCAACGCTATTGCCGTTGAAACTCGGGTGAGCCAAGCAGCAACCCCGCGATGAGCTGCACGTCGACAGGGCCTGGTTCTCCTTCAGCGCTGGCGGCCTCGGTGCGACGAGACAGCGCCGCGAGCACCGTGGCCCGTGTCTCCGCCGAGGGCGCTGTCCCCAACAGCGTGTGCCCCAATGTGTCCACCCAGGCCTCCGCCGTGGGTGTCGCTGGCGTGGCGAGTGACGAAAGTGTCACACGCGCTCCGGGAAGCCGCCCCGACACCAGGTCCAGACTGAAGTTGAGCCGAGCCACCAGCGCGCCACTGTTCACCCACGGCGCCGCCCCTTCCGGAAAGCCCGTGGGCGCGGGCGCGCGGTAGAGCGGCTCACCCATCCTCGCCAGCGCCTGCACCAGCCGGGGACGCACCTCCACTTGCGCCCTCGTCGCACGCAGCGCGGACACCACGAACTCGAACGGCGTCTTCACCTTCGCCCCTCGTGCCTCGGGAGCCCAGAACTCCGGCGAGTCGATGAGCGCGCGATACACCGTGGGCAGGTCCCCGTCCGAGTCGAGGAACACCTTCGCCAACCGGTCCACCAACGCGGGCGGCGGCGTGTCCGAGACGAAGCGCCGCGCCAGCTTCGTCGCCAGGTGCCGCGCGGTCGCCGGGTGACGCGCGAGCAGGTCCAGCACCTTCTCTCCATCCGCCTCGCCACCGCGCGCGGGGATGACCTGTCCGAGGACCTGCTTGGCCTCCGTGTCATGCGCGCGTCGTCGGAAGAAGAACTCCGGCTCTCGACGAGGACGGCGGATGCTCCAGCCCGTGAAGCTGCGCGCCACCTCCCGCACGTCCTGCTGCGAATAGCCTCCGTCCACGCCGAGCGTGTGCAGCTCCAGCAGCTCCCGCGCGTAGTTCTCATTGAGGCCCGGCCTCGGCTCAGACGCAGCGGGGTCCTCGTCGTCGCCGTCCTCCTCCATCGTCGGCGCCACGTCGCGCTTCGCCATTCGCCGTGCGGGCCTCGGCATCCCGTCGCGCGTGCTCCTCCAGTTGTCGAGATAGAAGAGCATCGCCGGGTGGCGCGCCGTCGCCCCCAGCAAGTCCCTGAAGCGCCCGAGGACATGCGGGCGAATGGCGTCACGCTCGTATGACGTCACCATCCACCGCACCGCTCCTTTGTCCGCGGACACGTTGAAGTGGTTGAACCAGAAGTCCACCAGCACCTCCTCCAGTGGATTCGGTCCCTCCACCGCGCGGAGCACTTTGGCGGCGGACAGCTCCAGGCCAATACGCGCGGGTGGCAGCAGCTCCCGGCCATCCAGCAGCGCCTGCTCCCGCTCCTTCTTGCCGGGGTAGTCACTGGCGAGCTGGGTCATCGACATCGTCAGGGTGGGCAGCTCCTGGAGCTTCGCTTCCAGCACCGGTGACACCGGCGCGTCCCGCCGCGCGAGTCGCGCCTCCACCCAGCCCCGCACGCCCAGCGCGCGGACCTCGGCCAGGTCACGCTCCGACGGACCGAAGGCCCACCGCTGAAGCAGGTGCACCTCCGCGCCCGGACCGAAGTCTGGCGGCGCCTCACTTCGGACAGGGTGTGGGCTGCTCGCACATGAGAGCAGCAGGGCCACCAGGGAGCAGAGAGACACAAGGCGCATGGCGGGAACTGAACCCACGAAGGTGCCCGAAGTTACAGCGCGTTCGGCCTCGCTCGCCTGCCCTCCCCCGGGGTCGCCTCGACGGAAGCGGACGCGATGTCAACCATCACTTGCCTCGCGAAGGCCGCCCCGGGACGCACCCGATGTTGCTTGAACCCGAGGCCAGGATGCATGTCGTATGAACGCAAACGATGGATGGGTGCCCCCCGGCACCGGAACGGTCATCCATCGACCCGGACCTTCATGAGCCTACCTCCCGAACAGCGCGTCACCTCCTGCGTGCCCCTGGGCGTGCTGCTCTCGCTGGTGCTGTTCAGCGGGTGCTCCGCCTTCGACTCGGGCAACGACACGAGCCAGAACTCGGACCGGCTCACCGCGCCCTTCGAGCCGAATGTGAATCTGCTCGCGGATGTGAACCGCGATGGCGTGGTGGACGCGGAGGACGAGGCGGGCGAGGACGCGTGGACCGCCGACCGGGGCGCCATCTTCCTGGCCAACATCGACGATGACCAGGAGATCTGCGCCTTCAGCATGTCCTCCTCCATCCTGAGTGATGACGCGCTGGCGGCCTGCAACGACGGGCGAGACTCGGAGGTGAATGGGGACGAGGACCTGTTGGACCTGGCGCGGCTGCGCGTCGAGCGCTGGGCGGACGCGCCGGGCTACGCGGTGGGGAGCATCTCCGTGACGGGGCCCGCGAGCGACAAGGTGCGCCTGTTCAAGCAAATCGAGGGTGAGTTCGTCTCGTTCCGCATCGCCAACGTCCTGCCCCTGTCAGCGAAGAACCTGCGCGAGGGCGTGAACATCGCCATCGAGGCCAACGACATCGCGAGGGACCCGGCGGAGTGGGACGGGTACGCGGACGTGGTGCTGTCCATCTACCACGTGGACCGGCCGCAGGAGCGGTTCCAGGACACGGTGCGCCTGCGCGTCGCGCCAGTGGTGATGTTCCATCACCTGACGCCGGTGCGAAACGTCTACGTGTCGCGGTTGGATATCGAGGACTCGTCGCGCTTCCGTGGCGATTTGGGCAGGGCCCTCGCCGAGTCCGGGGAGCCGACGGCCTTCTCCGAGTTCGCGGTGGAGGACCTGTGGGCGCAGGACTACTTCGAGCCCGCATACATGTCGATGCCCAGGCTCGAGGGTGGCGGCGCCCAGCACGCCATCCAGGTCAACTACCGTTCGGCCAACGTGAACTGGGGCGCGACCAAGGCCCCGCTCCGAGAGGCGGGCCGCATCGTCTACTGGCTCCGGGGCAGGAACCAGGCGGCGGTGCAGCAATACCAGACGGGCATGTCCTCCGAATCCCAGACGCTCAACTCCCTGGGCAACACGGAGGTCATCCCGCCCTACGAGAAGGACGGCGTGAAGTATCCCCTGGGGCGGCTCTTGCGCGGCCGGGGTCCCGACTCGGAGCCCGACTTCCAGCCGGACCCCAGCTTCACGAAGATGCTGGAGGCCCAGGCCGTGCAGCCGCCGGTGTACCTGGACACGTCCTGGCTCGCCGTGGCCCACGTGGACGAGACGCTCAGCTTCCTTCCCGCCGACACGCCTCGCGGCTGGATTGCGCTGGTGGCGGACCCGGCCCAGGCGCGGCGCATGTTGCAGAACGCCCAGGCCCAGGGACATGGCGAAGCGAAGCTCTTCACAGGCATGCGCTGGCCGTATGACCGGCCCGCGGAAGCGACGGTGTCGGAGCTGTTGAACCATGCCGGGGTGATGGACGCCAACGCGCGGGCGGCGCTCGAAATCGACGAGCAGTTGCTCATCCTGCGTGAAGCGACGGGCCTCACCGACGACGAGATTGTCCGCGTGCCCTTCCTCTTCCAGAACGCACCGAACGGCGCGACGGCGCTGCAACCCGGGACGGTGAATCTCCTGTCGGTGTCCCGCTCGCTCGTCATCGCGCCGGACCCGCACGGGCTCGTCATCGACGGGAAGGACATCTTCAAGGTGCAGCTCGAAGAGGCGCTGGCTCCTCACGGCATCCGGGTGCACTGGACGGACACCTGGGACCTCTACCACCTGGGAGGTGGCGAGGTTCATTGCGCGACGAACAGCGCGCGCGAAGTGCCTTCAACGAAGTGGTGGGAGAGCGGCCGATGACTCACACACTGTCCGCCGGCCTGGGCGCCGCGCTGTTGATGCTGTTGTTCACCTCGTCCTCCAGCGCCCAGACGTCCCCTGTGGATGGACTGGGCGAGCTGCGAGAAGAAGTGGCCCGCGCGCGGCAGCAGACGCCCGAGGCCTTCGCGCGCCTGGAAGCGGTCATCCCCCAGGTGGAGGTGCTGGACTCACGCAAGCGGGGCACCCTCGCCGCCGCCGCGCCGCTGTTCCGACAGTTGGGCGCGCAGGCGCTGTGGCCCATGGTGGAGCGACTGGTCTTCGACGCGGGCCTGGCGACTCAACCCGCGCGCGACTCGGCGAAGCTGGCCCTCCAGGTGGGCATGGTGGAGGCCACCGGGGACCTGCGGGACGCGCGACTCCTGCCGCTGTGGAAGACCCTGCTGGAAGGCGCGGAGACGCGGAGGCCCGCGCGCCGCGCGGCGGCGGTGGCCCTGGCGAAGCTGGAGTCCCCGGAGGCCGCGGCGCTGCTCATCACGCTGTCCCCCCAGGAGGGCTTCCGCGGAGAGACGGTGCGCGAGGCCATGGGCCAGTGTCGCAGGCTGGTGGTCGCCCAGGCGCTGGCGGATGCCCTCGCGCGCACCCCGGCGCCCTCGGAGGCCCGGCGGCTCGCCGTGGCGCTGGGCGACATCGGCTCCTTCTGGGCGTGGAAGACGTCCCAGCCCAAGGCCGCTCCGGAGGAAGGTGACGTGCGCCGCGTGGCCGCCGAGGCCCTGGTCAACGCCTGGCTGAACTACACCGGAGACGTCCAGCAGGCCCTCACCCAGGCCCTCATGCGCGTGGATGCGCCGGAGACGGGAGCCCTCATCCAGTCGATGCGGGCTCGCACGCGGGAGTCCAACCACCCCGCGCTGGAAGGCCTGTCGCGGCGGATGGCGAACAACCCGCTGCGCTGAGCGTCAGGGCGCCTCGATTTCCATGCGGTAGCCCACGCCGCGCACCGTCTGGATGGCGAAGCGCGAGGCGCTGTTCCACCCCAGCTTCTTCTTCAGGCTGGAGACGAAGTTGTCCACGGTGTGCGGGTCCACGACGATGTCGCGGCCCCACACCGCGTCGAGGATGTCATCGCGGCGCAGCACACGCTCACGCTCGCGCACGAGGAAGGCCAGCAGGTCGAACTCCGTGCGCGTCAGCTCCACGTTCGCGCCCTCGGGCGTCTCCAGCTTGCGGCGGTCCAGGTCCATCCGATAGCCGCCGAAGCGCACCTGCTTCGCCGGAGCACCGCCACCCGCGCGGCGCACCAGCGCGCCCACCCGGGCCAGCAGCTCGCGCAGGCGGTAGGGCTTGCCCAGGTAGTCCTGCGCGCCCGCCTCGAAGCCGCGCACGACGTCATCCTCCAGCGTGCGAGCGGTGAGCATCAGCACAGGCGACGTGACACCTTCCTCACGCAGCGACCGGCACAGCGTGTAGCCGTCGCCATCCGGCAACATGACGTCCAGGAGGATGAGCTGGAAGGCACCGCGGGCCAGGTGCTCGCGGGCCTCGCGCACGGAGGCCGCCTCTTCCACGGCGTAGCCTCCTTGATGCTCCAGGCTGTCGCGCAGCGCGAGCCGCAGGTTCGGGTCATCCTCCACGAGCAGGATGGTGGGCTGGGTGGGATTCATAGCGTCGCGTTGGGGGAAAAGGAGAGCTCGAAGGTGGTGCCCTCGGAACTGGAGGCCACCACGCGAAGGGTACCGGAGTGCAAGCGCATGATGCGGCGACACAGCGCGAGCCCCAGGCCACTGCCGGGGACTTCGCGCCCCTGCCCGGGCAGGCGGACGAACTCGCCGAAGACGCGCTCCCAGTCTCCCGGAGCAATGCCCACGCCGTTGTCGGAGAAGCGCACGCGTCCACCCGGCAGCGCCTCCACGCGCAGGCGCACGGGGACGCGGGTGTTGTAGGCGCAGGCGTTGCGCGCGAGGTTGGAGAGCAACAGGCGCAGGAGCTGGGCGTCGGCGCGCAGCTCCAACTCGCCCACCTCCGCCTCCAGCTCCACGGGGATTTTCGACCAGGCTTCCAGGTCCCTGCGCAGCAGCGACACCAGCTCGTCCAGGCGCACCGGCTCCAGCCTCGGCACCCAGCGGCCCTTGTCGATGCGGTTGAAGGACAGGAGGTTCTCCACCAGGAAGCCCAGCCCATCCGCCTCGCGAACGATGCGCGCCGGATAGTCCCGGGCGTCCGTGCCTTCGGCGAGCCGCCACTCGAGGGTCTCCGCGAGCAGGCGGATGGAGGCCAGCGGCGTGCGCAGCTCGTGCGACACCGTGGCCACGAAGTCGCTCTTCAGCTCCAGGAAGCGGTACTTGCGGTGCTGCGCGAGGAAGGCCAGCGCGGCGATGCCCAAGGCCAGCCCCGCGCACAGCACCACCATGCCCGTCTTCAAGCGGTAGCGGCTCTCCAGCGCGGCCTGGGCCCGGGCCCACTCGGGCGTGGCCACCGACAACGGCAGCGCGTCCAGCGACAGCACCGCCGCGTCCCCGAGCAGCCGCACCTTGCCCTCGGTGTCCAGCAACCCGCGCTCGCGCATCTCGCGCGTGAGCGACTCCAGCAGCTCCGACGCATCCACCGCCACGCCTCGCACCTGGTTGCCACCGCGCGGCTCCAGGTACCAGCCGGCGCGCACCAGGGCCGGGCCCGGAAGGGACGCCGGCAGGGGCAGCGGACGGGCCGTCAGCTCGCGAGCGCGCGACTCGAAGTCGTCCACCGGCGCGCCCACCTTCGTGGAGAGCGCGGCCACCCGCTCCAGCAGGAACTGGAAGTCCACCGGAGTGAAGCGCGAGCGGCGGGACAACAGCAGCCGCTGGAGGCCATCCAGCCGGCCACCCTTGCCGTCCGCCAGGCCGTCCCGCACCAGCGCCTGCATGAGCTGCGGCACCGGGTCGCCGCGCTCCGCCAGCGACTCCAGCACCACCAGCAGGCCCGGCACGTCCCGCGTGGAGGCGAGCACGTATTGCGAGCGGTGCTGCAAGAGGGCCATCAGCGCCACCGTGGAGGCGCGACGGTCTCCCCGCGCGAGCGCCAGCTCCACCGCCCGCGTCCTCACGAGCCGCTCCGCCCACGGGTCTTCCGGGTCCTCCGACACCTCCGTGCCGGCGCGCAGCCGCGCATACCGCTCGCGGGCCGGCGAGACGTCACCGGTGTCATGAAGCGCGAGGCGGGGCAGCACCTGGGTGCCGCGCTCGCGCAGATAGAGGCCGGTGTCGGGAGCCAGCGGGTCCGCCACCGCGGCCTCGAGGGCGGGCTTCGCGGCCTCCAGTTTGTCGTGCAGGGACTGCGTCAGCGACGCGCGCGCATACTGCTCCAGCGCCTCGCGCCGCGAGTCGAGCGAGAGCCGGGCGTCCTCCCGCTCGTTGGCGAAGATGCGATGGAGGTAGCCCAGTCCCCAGCCGAGCCCGACGAGGCCCAGCAGCAGCGCGACGAGCATGGGCAGCAGCCTGCGGAGCATGCTCGCGGCTACCTTCCGGGGCCCGGGCCCGTGTCGGGGTCCATGGTGGAGAGGGAGCCCGGGGGGCCGAAGCGGTCCTTGCGCTGGTCCAACGCGCCCGCCTTCTTGATGAGCGCGCCCAACTCCACCACGTCCGGACGGCTCACCAGCGGCTCCCCGATGTCCTGCCAGAGCGCGTGCAGCCGCGGCCAGTCGAGCGTGCGCGTCCAGTAAGAGCCGCGCAGCTTCTCCGCGAAGGCGGCGGCCACGTACACCAGCCGCGTGGAGGCGGCGACGCGCGCGGAGGACGAGCGCAGGACGCTGGAGGGCAGCAGCTTCTGCACGCGGCGCCACATGGTGTTCTCGCCCTCTTCATAGAGGACGCGCAGGGTGCCGAAGGCGATGGCGGGCCCTATCAGCTTCACCTCGTAGATGGCGGTGACGGACGCGCCCGCCGCCAGCGGCACGGGCTCTGGCTCCGCGTCATCGTCGAACGGCTCCGGCGTGGCGGACTGGTTCTCGTACCCCACCAGGCGGTAGCGGGCCACGGCCTTCCGGTCGAACTCCAGTTGCACGCCCACGTCGGTGAAGGACTCGCGTGCGCGCACGCTCACTCGCACCACGTGGTAGCCCTTGCGACTTGGCGACGGGAAGCCTTCCACGTGGATGACGAACGGGCCCACCACGTCGCCGTCCTCGCCCACTTCGAAGCTGTTGACGAAGTCCTCCACCCGCACGGCCTCCTCCGCCGGCAGGGAGTCGCGCTCCAGATAGCCTCGTGTCAGCGCGTACGAAGCCGTGCTCACCTGAAACGTATACGTGGAGATGCGCTCCTCCTCCGTGTCGATGGTCGGATTGACGCCATGGCCCCGCGTGTCCGAGTCGCGCAGCGGCTTGCTGCCAGGAGCGAAGAGGCTCTGGTTCGTACCGTCGGGCCCGAGCACCGAGAGCTGGGGCAGCGCCCACGGTGGAGCCCGGTCGCGAATGTCCCCGGCCCGGGGGACGACCATCCACGCGACACCATCTGACTCCAGTCGCAGCGGGGGAGCGAACGGAGCCAGCGGAGCGAAAGCGTGGGACGCGGTGCCATTCGTCGCGGCGGCGGGCGGGGACGACGTCACGGGCGCAAGCTCCACCTGCACGGTGAGCGTCTGGCCCGACGCCACCTTCACGTCCGCGCGCGTGACGGACTGGAAGGACTCCTTCTCGAAGCGCAGCGCGTAGAGACCCGCCGGGAGCTGGGCGAGCTGGTAGTGGCCCTTCGCGTCCGTCAGCACGGTGCGCGGCGCCGGGAGCACGGGGGACGTCGCGGAGACCTTCACCCCCGCGAGAGGCTGCTGGCTCCGCGCCTGGAGGACCGAGCCCGCCACCGTGCCCGCCTGTGCCCACGCCGACGTGGCGAGACACAGGAGGACACCGCACAGGGAGCGCAAGAGAGCGGTCTTCATCGTGGGACCAACGCGGACACCGGGCGGAGCCTTCCCTTCGGATTCAGCCCAGCGTGCCGCAGGTGGAGCCCGGCTGCATCACGGTTCCATCATGGAGCCGGGGCCTTGGACTCTCGCGCTACTTCACCGGAGCGAAGGGCACGTCCAGCACCGGCCGGGACTTCGCGTCCGGCAGGTCATAGTGCCACCACTCCATGCGGTTGGGCGCGAAGCCAGCGCCCTCCATTGCCTCTCGCAACACCTCGCGGTGCTTGCGCGACGCCTCGCTGCCACCGGCATAGCCGTGGTGAGCCTCCGGCGTGAAGGTGTCGAAGGCGGTGGGCATCTCCACCTCCTTGCCCTCCAGCGTCACCATCGTCAGGTCCACCGCACCACCCCGGTTGTGGTTGGAGCCCTTGCGAGGGTCCGCCACGTAGCCGGGCACGGGCATGATCTTCCACATCTCCCACTGCACGGCCCGGGGCCGGTAGCAGTCGTAGACCTTGAGCCGGTAGCCCTTGGGCCGCAGCACGTCCGCCGCCGCCTTCAGCTTGCGCGCCGACTCCGGCAGCAGCAGGCAGCGCGCCGTGTCCGGGTACACCTGCTTCTTCAGGAAGTTGTCCGCCGTCGCGTAGCGGAGGTCCAGCGCCAGGTCCTCCACCACCTTCGTCGCGTCCACGAGCGGCGCGATGTCACCCGCCTTCGCGCCCTTGGCCTTCGTGGGCTTCGCCGCGTCGCCCGTGGGCTTCGCCGCGCCACCGTCCTGGGCCAGCGCCGTGCCGCTCACACACAGCCCCAGCACCACCACCCACCCCAGCCGCGTCGTCATGCTCATGCCCCCACCGTGTAGCGCGTCGGGTCCGGGACTCCCGCTTCCTCGAAGCCCTTCTTGCGCAACAGACAGCTGTCACAGCGTCCACAGGCGAGCCCCTGTGCATCGGGGTCGTAGCAGGAGTGCGTCATCCCGTAGTCCACGCCCAGCCGCGTGCCCTCGCGGATGATGTCCGCCTTCGTCAGTCCGGACAGCGGCGCGTGGACCGTGAAGCTCGCGCCCTCGACGCCCGCCTTCGTCGCCAGGTTCGCCATCGCCTCGAACGAGCGGATGAACTCCGGGCGGCAATCTGGATAGCCGCTGTAGTCCACCGCGTTGACGCCGATGTAGATGTCCGTGGAGCCCACCACCTCCGCGAGCCCCAACGCCAGCGAGAGGAACAGCGCGTTGCGCGCGGGCACGTACGTCACGGGGATGCCGTGGCTCATCTCATCGGCCGGCCGGTCCTTCGGCACGTCGATGTCCGCGGTGAGCGCCGAGCCGCCAATCTGCCGCAGGTCGATGCTCACCACGCGGAAGTCCTTCACGCCCAGGGCGCTCGCGACGTCCCGCGCCCGCTCCAGCTCCACCACGTGTCGCTGCCCGTACGCCACGGCGAGACACACCGGCTCGAAGCCCTTCGCCTTCGCCATGGCCACGCACGTCGTGGAATCCAGGCCACCCGAAATCAACACCACCGCTCGCTTCGCCATCAGTCCCTCCGCACTCCCTGCACCTTGTACGCCGTCTTGCACGTCGCGGGAGTACACGTACAGGAGCCCGGCAGGAAGACATCTGTCAGCGAACCACACGCCAGGGACACGTCGTAGCCGTTCTCCGTGGGAGCAGGCGGGCTGCCGTCGGGGACACCGCCGTCGAACGCGTTGCAGTCCCGGTTGAGCACGCGCGCCTGGCTGTCACTGAAGATGGTCACCTTCAGCGACTCCTCGATTTGCGAGTCCTTGCAGCCGGTGCCGCACGAAGCGCGCGGCGCCGTTGCACGGAGCGCGGAGTCGACAAGCTGCCCCTCGTACTTCGCTTCGCGGTCGAAGCCCTGCACGGTGAACCAGCCGGTGCCACCGTCGTCGTTCTTGGAGAACGTGCCCTCGAAGCGGAACACGCCGCCGTCGTCGAGCTGCGCGAACTCCGGCATCGCCGCGTCGCAGGTGGTGTTCGCCGGGTCCAGCCGTGCCTCGAACTGGAAGGTGCCCAGGAGCTGATTGCCCGGGTACACGGGGTCCGAATAACAGGCCATGGCCGTCACGACGGCGGCGGCGGGGAGGACGGAGAGGGCAATGTGCTTCAGGCGCATACGGCGCGGAGGCTACACGGCTACCCGACGTCGAGCACGCAAAGGGCCACGGCACGGAAGGCGCCTCCACGTCCGAGCACCGCGCCCACATCCACCCGCGCTGGGTCACTCCCGCGCACCTCCGCATCCAGCCGCGCCAGGACGCGCCCCGCGGCGAGCGAGGCGGGCACCGCTCGGAAGGCCGCAACCGCCGCGGCCTCGAAGCCGGGCACCTCTCCAGGACGAGACAGCTTCACGCCGTCCTCGCCCAGCACGAGGGCCAGCGCGGACAGGTAGCCCAGCTCCACCGAGCCGAAGCACGACAGCGCGCCCGCGCCCAGCACCAGCGCCTCCGAGCTGACCAGGTACCCCTCAACACCACCCGAGGGGTCCACGTACACCCGCAGGCCGCTGGCTCCCAGCGACGACAGCAGGGGACGCAGCGCGGCGAAGAGTCGGGGGAAGCGCTCGGCCGTCACCTGCAGCGAGTCCGCGGGCAGCGCATGCTCGAAGCCCGTGGGCACCGGCAGCGCGGACACGGATGCCGCGGGCACCGTCGCCGTGCTGGAGGACAAGGCCGCGCCGACACCGTCCGCGCGCTCGGCGGCGTCCTGACGATCCAGGAGCCGCAGGGCCTCCGCGAAGAGCGTCCAACCATCCACGTCCAGCGGCGCCGCGCGCAGCAGCTCCGGCCAGACGCGCACGGCGAACGGCGCGCCTTCAATCACCGGAGAGAGCCGCTCACATGCGAGGCGGAGGACCTCTGGAGACAGGACCCCCGCGTCGAAGAGGCGCTCGGCGAGCCGGGCCGCGGGAGACACGAGCTGCGCGTCCAGATAGCCGCGGAGGATGGACTCCAGCACGCCGGGCTCGTCGGTGAGCCGCTCACGCAGCCCCAGGGCCTCGCCCGTGAGACCGCGCTGCTCCGCCAGCCTCGCGCGGCGAGCGAGCCGCTCCTCCGTCTCCGGCAGCGCCTCCAACTGCGCGACGGCGTCCGCCACCTGGCCCAGGACCTCGTAGGCATCCGCCAGTCGCTCGCGATGGGGCGTGGCCGCGTCGGGCCCCTCCTCCACCGTCAGCCGCTCCGCGAGCGACACGAAGACAGCGGGCTCCTTCGACTCGTCCACCAGCGCCAGCAGGTTGCGCAGCGCGGGCAGGCTGGTGCCATCGGTGTCCAGCGCGCGCTCGAAGGCCGCGCGAGCCGCGTCGGGCTGGTCCAGCGGGCTCAGCAACAGCTCGCCGTGCTCCAGGTGCAGCGCGGCCAGGACGCGGGCGTCCTCCTCCACCTCGATGAGCCGCGCCAGCGAGCGCGCGGCGGCGTCGAAGCGGCCCAGCCCGAACTCCAGCGTGTGACGCTCGCGCAGCAGCGGCTTGCGGCGCGACGTCCATCCCTCCGCCGCCATGGCCAGCGCTTCCACGCGCGCGGCATCAGACAGGGCGCGCACACGGCCGAGCACCGCTTCCGAGAGCGCCTCCGGGTGCTTCTCCAGCCCCGGCAACAACAGGGTGAGCCGGGTGCCGAAGTTCGCATCGGACGACAGCTCGTCCAGGGCGCGCAGGCGCTGGAGCGCCGGGGCATCCGCCGCGCGAAGCACTTCGTCACGCAGGGCGACGGCGAAGGGCTCGTCACGCGTGACGGAGAGGGCCGCCAGCTCCAGCAGTCCTTCCGCGTCGCGCTCGGCGCGCAGGCCGTCCGCGAGGGCGGAGGCATGGGCCGCATCCGCGTCCGGCTGAGCCACCAGGGCCCACAGCGCCTCGCGCGTGCGCGCCGTGTCGCCGGCCTGCGCGGCCATGGCCAGCGCATCCGTCAGCTCTCCGGCGGCCATGGCGGGCGCGAAGCCCACCTGGAGCGCGCGAGTGAAGGCACCCAGCCGGCCGAAGCGCTCCGCCAGCTCCGCGGGCGCGAGGATGTCCGGCGCTTCGGTGGCGATGCGCTCGATGACCTCCAGCGCTTCACCGTGCTCGCCCGCCTTCTCCCAGAGGTCCGCGGCCTCCAGCAGCAGCGGCGGACGCTCCTCCGGCGAGGCGAGCCGCGCCGCCTGGAGCAGCGCCTTGGCGGCCCGGGGCGCCTCACCCAGGGCGCGATGCAGGTGGGCGACGCGCATCGCCGCGTCCACGTCCGGCTCGGTCGCCACGGCGGCCTTCGCCGCCTTCAGCGCGTCCCGCAGCCGCCCCGCGCTCTCGAAGGCCCGAGCGGAGGACAAGAGGAGCACCAGCCGCTCGCGACCGGAGACCAGCTCCGCGCGAGCCACCTGCACCTCGGCCCGGCGCGCGGGCTCATCACGCAGCAGCTTCTCCAACTCCTCCAGCGCGACGGCATAGCCCGCGCCCGAGGCGCCACGCTCGACGACGGCTTCGAGCGACTCGCGGGCCCGCGGCACCTGGTCCGAGTCGCGGAGCAGCGTGGCCAGCTCCAGCCGCAGGACGGACGCCTCGTCGGCATCCTCCAGGTGGGGCACCAGTTTCTCCAGCGCCTCCAGCAGCCGCGTCGTCTCGCTCCGCTCGCGCAGCCCCGTCACGAGGGCGCGCAGCGCCGTGACATCCTCGGGGGCGGCCTCGGCCGCGCGCTGGGTGAGTTCCCAGGCCGCGTCCACGTCCGCGAGCGACTCGGCGGCCACGGTGGCGGCGGCCAGCAACAACTCGGCGGCGCGCACTCCGCCAGCGGCCTCGGCGCCGGACTCGTACACCGCCAGCAGGTCCCCGTGGCGCCCCAGCGCGCGCAGGCCCGCCACCGCGCGGTCGATGACGGAGGCATCCGCCGGACGCAGTCGCGCCAGCGGCAGCAGCGCGTCGATGGCGTCCTTCGGGTCGTCGAAGAGGTCCGCCGCGCGGCGGTACAACACCTCCGCCGTCGCCGTGTCTTCCGCCCGCCGGGCCAGTTGCAACGAGGCCCGGTACAGACCCGGTGCGTTGCCCGTGCGCGAGTGGACTTCCGCCAGCAGCGACAGCGCCTCGCGGCCGCGCTCGCCTTCCGGCTCCAGCGACACCACCGACTCGAAGGCATCCGCCGCGTCGTGGTACGCGTTCGCGCCCAGCGAGGCATGGCCCAGCCGCAGCCACGTCCGCGCGCGCACCGTCACGGGCAGCGTCTCGCCACCGGCCGACAGCAGGCGTCGGTCATACGGTCGCGCGGCGGCGGGGCCTCCACTCTGGGCCGCGAGCTCGGCGCGCGCGGACAGCGCCTCCACGTCGTCACCCGAGGAGCCCAGGTACACGTCGAACGCCTCGGCGGCCAGCAGCGCCTCGCCCGCGTCCAGCAAGCGGGTGGCGCGCTCGCGCAAGAGCGGCAGCGCTTCCTCGGGAGGCAGGGCCGCGGCGCGCACGGCCAGCAACTCCGACAGCCGGCGCACGTCTCCGGCCGCGCGCTCGCGCACGCGCTCGAAGGCCTCCGCGCTCGCGGGGCTCAACTCGAAGGCCCGGTCCTCGCACAGCAGCGCGCGCTCGCGGGCACCCGCCGCGCGGAAGGCCCGGGCGGCGGCGAGGTAGCTGTCCGCGGCGTCAGCATCCGACTGGCGCTGGGCCCGGCGCAGCATCAACTCCGCGAGCGACTGCGGGTCCTCGTTCTCCTCCAGGAAGGCGCGGTGCCGCGAGAAGACAGGCTCGCGGAAGGGGTCGGCCTCCAGCAGCACGGCGTCGAACTCGGCCGCGTCCGCGTGACGCTTCACCTCGTGCAGCAGCTCCGCCGCCTGCGCGGTGAGGTCCAGGTCATCCGGGCGAGCGGACCGTGCGGCGATGAAGGCCGCCGCCGCCGCGTCCGGGCGCCCCGCCCTGTCGCGGTACAGCACGGCCGCGCGCTGGAGCAGTGCCGCGCGGCGCTCCGTGTCCGGCTCACCCTCGGCGCACTCCTCGTACCAGGCCGCCAGCTCCGCCAGCCGCCCGTCCCGCTCCAGGAGGCGGGCCAGCAGCGTCTCGGCTTCATCCAGCGAACGGTCCTGCCGCAGCGCTCCGCGCAGGAAGCGCTCCGCCTCTTCCGTATCCGCGAGCACGCCCAGGTGCAGCTTCGCCAGCCGCAGTCGCAGCGCCGCCGCTTCCTTCGCGTCGTCCAGCAGGGGCAGCGCGCGCTCCAGCCAGAGGGCCTCCGCGTCGGCATCGTCCCGGCGCTCCGCCAGCGCCGCGCCCAGCCGCGCCGTGCCCAGGTCCTCCGCCAGCGAGAAGGCGCGGTCCAGCGCGCTCTCCGCCGCAGCCAGGTCCAGCTTCACATCGCGCAGCAATTCCGCGCGCCGACGCTCGCACGCGGCGGCCTCGGGGGCGCGCCCGCGCGACTCCAGCAAATCTCGCGCGTCCGCCAGTGCCCGGAGCGCGTCGTCCGCGCGGCCCGTGGCCTCCGCGAGACTCGCCTCTTCTTCATGGGCCGCGAGCGTCGCGGCCACGTCGCCCACCTGGAGGCTGAGCGCGGCCACATGGCGCAGCTCCGCGAGCAGCTCCAGCGAGCGACCCGTCTCGCGGTAGAGCGAGGCGAGCTGGAGGCGCAGCGGCAACGGCATCGTCGCCATCTCCGCCGCGCGCGACAGCAGCGACGCCGCCACACCCGCGTCGGCGAGCGCGGCACGCGCCTTCTCCGCGAGCACCACGAGCCGCCGCACCGTGTCCTCGGAAGGCGCCAGGGCGCGCGCGTGGGTGACGAGCACCTCGAACGCGCCGCGCGGGTCGTCCTTCTCCAGCAGCGCGGAGAGCCGCTGCACCGCGGGCTCGCACAGCGGCCGCTCGACGAGCAGCTTCCGGTACGCCCCCACCGCGCGCTTCGTCTCGCCCGCGCTCTCCGCCAGCTCCGCCAGCCGCAGCCAGGTGGCCTCGGCCTCGTCGGCGCTCGCGGTGAAGTCCGCCGTCGAGGCCAGCGTCTCTTGGAGCGGCAGGGCCTCCAGCACCGCGCCGCGCAGGTAGAGCAGCTCCGCCAGCGACGCCAGCTCCGCGCCGCGCGCCGGCACCAGGGAGTGCGCCTTGCGTGCCAGCTTCAGCGCGCGGTCCAGGTCCTGGGCATCCCGCGCGTACGCGGCGCCCTCGCGCAGGAGCGTGGCCGCCTCGGACGTCGTGGCGCTCTCGGCGGCGGTCTCCAGCAGGGCCGCGGCCTCGCGCAGCTCTCCGCGCCCGGCCACCAGCGACACCAACCGGCGTCGCACGTCCGAGTCGCCGGGAGCGAACCGCAGCGACTGTCGCAGCGCCGCCTCCGCGGGGGCCGGCTGCTCCAGGCGCTCCAGGTAGAGCGACGCCAGCTCCGCGTACATCGCCGCGGACTCGGACGGCGGAGCATGAGGCGCCTCGGCCGCGAGCAGCTCCGCCAGCGCCGCCCAGTCCTCCAGGGCCCGCAGCGCGCGCTGCAAGGAGACGGTGGCCCGCGCGTGACGCGGGGCCAGCGCCAGCGCGGCCTGAAGGCTCCCGCGTGCCTCCGCCAGCTCTCCTCGCGTCTCCAGCAGCGTGGCGCGAGCGAGCAGGGCCTCGACGCGGCGGGGCGTGGGGCCCTGGCGAGCGGCCTCGGCGAGCGCGGCGGCTTCCTCGTCCGGGCGCTCGTCGCGGTGGGCCAGGTCGGCCAGGGTGAAGAAGGCGTCACAGCGCTCGGCGTCCGACGGGGACAGCGCCACCGCGGAGACCAGCGCCTCGCGCGCGAGCCCCCGCTCATCCTTCTCCGCCAGCACGGTGGCCAGGGCGAGCAGCCGCTCCCGAGCGCGCGTGCCCAATTGGGCATCGGCGACCACGGCGCGACGCCACACTTCCAGCTCCCCGGCCTCGTCTCCGGACTCACGCGCCAGCTCCGCCAGCGCGAGCAGCAGGGCCGCGGGACGGCGGGCCAGCTTCGCGGCCTCGGAGAAGTCCTCGCGCGCGGCGGAAATCCGGCCCGTGGCGCGATGGAGCACGGCGCGACGCGCGAGCAGCTCCGAGCGGTCCTCGCCCGTCGCGGACGCCACCAGCGCGCCCAGCAACTCCAGGCGCTCGGCTTCCTCGTCCGAGGAGCCCGTGCCCGGAGGCGGCAGCAAGTCCAGCAGCGCCTGCGCCGCCCAGGTGTCCTGCGGCTCCTCCAGTCGCAGGCTGCGCAGCGAGTCCACCGCCGCGCCGGCACGACCGAGCACGAGGGACAGCTCCGCCAGCTCGCGACGGGCCGCGCGCCGGGGCTCGCCGGACAGGCGCGGCCACAGCTCCACCAGCAGGTCCGCCAGCGCCTCGCGAGCGCCGGCCTTGCGGTGCAGGTTGACCAGCTCCACGCGGGCGTCGAGGTCCTCGGGAGCCCGGATGCAGTACTCGGACAGCAGGCGACGCGCGGAGTCCGTCCGGCCCGCGCGCACGGCGGCGCTGGCGGCCTTGCGCGTGAGCGCCACCCGCTCCGCTTCCCGGGGCGCGTCCGCGTCCACCGGAGGCAGCGCAAGCACCGCCTCGAAGTCCTCCAGCGCGGAGCGCGCGTCGGTGGGCAGCTTCAGCTCACCGCGTCGCTGGCGCGCGGGCGCGAAGGACGCGTCGCGCTCCAGGGCCTCGGCGAGGAACGCCTCTTCCCGACTGGTTCCCGCCGCCAGCAGCGAGGCGCGGTAGAGCAGCTTCGCGCCGGAGCGGTCCTCCGGCACCAGCGCGGCGCGGCGCGCGTACAGCCGGGCGGCTTCCAGCTTCTCGCCCCGCTCCAGCTCCAGCTCGGCCAGCGACTCCAGCACCTCGGCCGCCAGCGGCCCCTGGGGACTGGCCTCCAGCGCGGCAGTCAGGCGCAGCAACGCGGCGGCCTTCTCGCCCCGCTCCAGCAAGGCACGGGCGCTCTGGAGGAACAGCGGCGCGGCTTCCTCGGCGCGGTCGGCGCCCATCAGCGCCTGGGCACGGCCCGCCCACAGCTCCGCCAGCGCCTGCGTCTCGCCCGCCTCCGTGTAGAGCGACTCCAGCCGCGCGGCCAGCGCGTCATCCAGCCGGCGCAGCGGCAGCGCCTGCGCGTACGCGGCGATGGCGCCCTCGCGGTCGCCCAGCATCTCGCACGCGCGACCCAGCCGGGCGCGCACGTCCGCCAGCTTCTCCGGCGCCGCGGTGCGCGGCAGCGTGGACAAGAGCGACTCCAGCGCGCGTCGGGCGTGCTCGGGGCGCTCGCAGCGCAGCGACAGGTCCGCCAGGTCCAGCAGCACGGCGGAGTCCGGGGCCAGCCGCGCCGCCTTCTCCAGCGCCACCAGCGCGTCACCCACCCGACCCAGGCGGGCCTCCAGCACACCCGCCAGCTCTCGCAGCGCCGCGGCGGCGAGCCGCTTGTCGCCCTGCGCCTCCGCCACCCGCGCGCGCTCCTCCAACGCCACGGCCAGCCCGGCCATGTCCGCGCGCTTGCGCTGCAGGGCGCACAACTCGCCCAGCGCGGGCAGGTCATCCGGCTCCGCGCGCAGCACTTCCTGGAGGGAGTGCACCGCCAGGTCCAGGTCGAAGGCCAGGTCGCGCGCGGCCACCGCGAGGCGGCGGTACTTCTGCGCGCGCTCCTTCACGTCCGGCGCCAGTCGCGCCAGCGCGGACAGGCACCGCGTCAGAAGCGGCCCGTCACGCCGCGCCTCGGCCAGCGCCAGCAGCGACTCCAGCGCGGGACGGTGGTCGGCGTCGGCCTCCAGCGCGAGCAGCAGCAGTTTCTCCGCCTTCTCCGGCTGCTGGAGTCGGCCGCGATACAGCTCACCCGCCTCGGCCCAGGACGCGGCGCGCTTCGCCGGCTCGTCCTGGAGCGCGGCGGACTTCTCCAGCGCGTCGGCCAGCTCCAGCGACTTCCCGGTGATGCGGAAGTACGGAATCAGCTCCTCGAGCGCCACCGCGTCGCGCGGGTCCAGCGACAGCGCGGACTCCAGGTGCTCGCGCGCACGCGCCGGGTCTCCCAGTCGGGAGCGGTACAGCCGCGCCAGCGCATGGTGGCTGGCGTGCGCGGCATGGCGGACGCCTTCCGAGCGCGGCGCCGGCCCCGCGAGCTCCAGCGCCTGCTGGTAGCCCGCGAGCGCCTCCTGCAACCGGCCCAGTCCTTCCGCCACGCGCGCGGCGGCGAACAGCGGCTCCGCCTCGCCGGGCAGCAGCGACACCGCCTCGCGGTAGCGCAGGAGCGCGTTCTCCGGCTGCTTCAGGCCCTCTTCCCACACGCGACCGGCCATCAGGTCCGCGTGGCCCACGCGGTCCAGCTCGTGCCGGGCCATGGACACTTCACGCAGCCGGTCCAACGCCTTCAGCGCGCGCAGGTGCTCGCCGCCCCGGTGACACAGCTCGCCCAGCAACAGCAGCGCATCCGACTGGTCCGGCGACAGTCGCAGCGCCGCCTCGCAATGCAGGCGCGCCCCCGCGATGTCGTCCTCCGTCTGCGCGCACAGTCGAGCGAGATGCACGTGCGCGTCCGCGGCCTCATGCGGGTCGCGAGCGAGCGCCGCCAGCCGACGGTACGCCCGCACCGCGCCCGCCTTGTCCCGGGCCTGGTCCGACGCGCGCGCCAGCGCCTTGAGCGAAGGCAGGTGGTCCGGCTTCAGGCCCAGCAGCTCGTGCAGCGCCTTCACCGCCACCTGGGGCGCGGTGTCTCGCGAGCAACGCGCCGCCGCCTCGGCGGAGAAGAAGGCCGCGGCCTCCTCCGAGGTGCGACGGGCCAGCGCGCACAGCGCCAGGTAGCGCTCGGCGGCGCGGGCACCCTCGCCCCGACGCTCGCGCACCACGGCCTCGCCCCACAGCGCGGCGGGACTGCGGTCTCGACGACGCTGCAGCGTGGCGGCCACGTCCAGCGCCAGCTCATGCGCCTGCGGGTCCGCCACCAGCAGCGAGAGCAGGCGCTCGGCCGCGAAGGGGTGCGCGTCCTGCGCGTCCCCGGCCTGGAGGTACTGCTGTCGCGCCTCGGCCAGCCGGCCCTGGGCGACGAGCCCCTCCGCGTCCGCGAAGGCCCGCGCGCCCTCCAGCGTGAGGAGCAGCTCCTCGTCCGGCGCGGACGGCGGAGGCAGGCCCCCGGCCGCGAAGCGCAAACGCAGCCCCGAGCTGGACACCTCCGCGGCGGACAGGCGCGCGGTGTCCAGCGACGGCATCTTGTACCCACGGCTCACCGCCGCGAGCTGACACAGCGCGGGCAGCACGCGGGTGGAGAAGCCGGAGGCCCCGCGCACCTCCACGTCCGGCACCAGCGCCAGCGCGCCCACGGCCGCGGACAGGAGCCCAGGCACCTGCACCGACGGCGTGGAAGAGAACCCGTAGAGGCGGACGTCGTAGAGATAGACGGCGAGCTTCTCCCCGTCCGCGTCGAAGGCCACCTTGAACGTGAAGGGCGTGCGCTCCGGCGCGGGCAGTCGGCCCTGTCCTTCCAGGTACCCGGGACGGAAGTGCAGCCGCACCTCCTCCAGGCCCGCGAGTCGCCCTGCCAGCTCCGCCACCCGCCGCGTCACCAGGTCCGCGTCGACGGACAGCTCCAGGAAGCCGAAGTGCAACTTCTTGCGCTGATAACGCGTGGCACCGGCGCTGACGTTGAACGGGAAGCTGACGTCCGGAATCTGGAGCGCGAAGTCGGAGATGCGCAGGCCCGGCACGACTTCCAGGGCCGGGAAGCCCACGAACGCCCTGCGGTCCAGCAGGCGCAGCTCGGGTGCGGCGGCGCGCGCATCGGGCGCCGCGGTGGGCTTGGGGGAGTCGCTCTCGTTGGCCATCGCGGGAGCCTGGAAACTACCACGGGGTCCAAGCGCCCGAAATTTATGACAATCCCCCGCCCGGGGGGCAACCAACGGGGCTGGGGGACCCCAGGGCCGCATGTGTTGTTCGTCATGCGCGCCGGACTGAAGTCGGACAATATGCGCCCGGCGTGCTGGCTCCCGACTCCCTCGTCCTCGACGGTCGCTTCCGAGTACTCCGTCCCCTGGGTTCGGGCGGAATGGGCGAAGTGTACCTGGGTGAACAGGTCTCCCTGGGCCGCAAGGTGGCCATCAAGGTCCTTCACCACGACCTCAACGCCCAGCCCGGCATGGCCGAGCGCTTCAAGCGCGAGGCCCGCCTCCTCTCCGCCGTCGAGCACCCCGCCGTGGTGCACATCGTCGACTTCGGTGAGTCCGGCGACCACGCGTGCCTGGTGATGGAGTTCGTGGAAGGAGAGAGCCTCTACGACGTGCTCACCCGGGGCGCCATGCCGCCGGGACGCGCGCTGCCGCTGCTCCACCAGCTCGCGGAGGGCCTCTCCGCCATCCACGAGAAGGGCATCATCCACCGGGACCTGAAGCCGGAGAACGTCTTCATCTCCCCCGGCGTGCGCGGCGAGCAGGCCCGGCTCCTGGACTTCGGAATCGCTCGACTGGTGGAGCCGGACGCGCAGAGCAACGTCAGTCAGGTTGGCGTGGTGCTCGGCACCCCGGAGTACCTGTCGCCGGAGCAGGCGGTGGGCGCGAAGGTGGACACGCGCAGCGACCTGTACACCTTTGGCGTGCTGACCTACCGCGTGCTGTCCGGACGGCTCCCCTTCGATGGGCCGCAGGCGCGCCACTTCCTCGCACAGCACGCCTCCCACGCCCCGCTCCCGTTGGACAGGGCTGCGCCTTCCCTGTCGCGCTACATCGGCCTGCTGTCGCTGGTGATGCGCCTCCTGGAGAAGAACCCGGCCAAGCGGCCCCAGAGCGCGCATGAGCTGGCGGATGCGCTGGCCGCCGCGCACTCGTCGCTGTCCGCCTTCACACCCGGACTGGGCACGCCCGCCTACGTCAGCGCGCCCACCACCAGCACCACTCCGTCCGGCACGTCGGTCTTCGGCGCGGGAGAAGCCACGAGCACGGGCCCCAGCGGGACGTCCGTCTTCGGCGCGGAAGAAGCATCAGCTCCGCTTCCGAGCCGCTCGAGTCGAGGCACCGCCGCGTTCGGCCTGGAGTCCTCGACGGGCCCCGACAGCGCGGCGTCCGCGCCGATGGCGATGCGCACGGGCACGGCGTCCTTCGGCACGCGGCCCTCGCTGTCTGGCAGCACGTCGACGGTGAAGCCTCAGAACCTGACGGTGATGCTCACCGACATCCAGGGCTTCACCGAGCGCACCAGCCGGCAGACGCACGAAGAGAACGCGCGGATGCTGGAGACGCATGACCGGCTGCTGATGCCCCTGGTGCGAGAGCACGAGGGACGCCTCGTGCAGAAGCGCGGCGATGCCCTGCTGGTGGTGTTCCGCTCGCCCACCGCCGGCGTGTTGTGCGGCATGGCCATGCAGGACCGGCTGTGGCGCCACAACCAGTCGCTGCCCAATGAGGAGCGGCTGCACGTGCGCGTGTGTCTGCATGCCGGCGAGGTGCTGCTGACCGCCGACACCGTGCTGGGCGAGCCCATGGAGGTGGTGGAGACGGTGGAGCACGTCGCCGCCGCGGGACAGGTGACCTTCACGGAGGCGGTGAACCTGGCGCGCAATCGCGCAGGAGCGGACGTCGAGCCGTGCGGCTCCATCACCCTCCCCGGCCGCGAGGAACAGCTCCAGCTCTACCGCTGCCAGCAGGCGGCCGAGGGGCCTCCCTTCGGCGGACGTTTCGAGAAGCAGAACGCCCTCATGGTGCGACTGGCCCCCGCGGTCCAACGGACGCGCGCGGCGCTGGCCCCCATCTCCCAGCGGGTGCGCTCTCTCGGAAGCTCCCTGCGCACGGCGACGAGCACGCTGGGCGCGGGCCTGTCCCGACTCGGCGCGGCCCTGAAAATCCCCCCGAAGCTGAAGGAGGGACTCGGCAGGACGGTGGTGCTCGCGCGCGCGAAGCCGCGTCAGGCGGCTGCGGTGCTCGGAGCGGTGGTGCTCCTGGGCGGCGGCGTGGCCCTGGTGGTGCATCTGAACAGCCCCGCCGTGCGCGCCATGTCGCTGCTGAAGGCTGGAAAGAGTAACGAAGCGCTGGCGCTGCTGAACGCGACGTCGAACGAGGAGCAGAAACAGCCCTCGGTGCGGCGCGCGCTCGCGGCGACCCACCACGCGCTGCGCAACCACGACAAGGAGCGGGTGCTGCTCGCCACGCTGGACGTGGACGGGCGCGCGGAGGTGGAGGACTCCGTGCTGGATGGGCTCGCGGAGGACTTCGGCCGCGGCGACATCGACGAACCCGTGCGCAAACTGCTGGCCACCCTCCCGAAGGAACGGGTGCGCCCTCACTTCGAGTCCCTCGTCGAGGACGAATACTCGCTGAAGCAGTGGGGGGCGCTTCGCTACCTGGACTCCTCGGAGCTCGCTGCCGAGGTGGACCTGGTGGTGGCCTACTCCAAGGCCCTGGAGGCGAAGGAGTGCGGCGTGCGCAGGGCCGCCGCGAAGCGGCTGGGTGTGCTGGGCAACACGGACGCTGTCCCCGCCCTCATCCGACTCGCCGAGCTGGGCAGCACCAAGGGCGGCGACTGCGGCCAGGACGAGGCGAACCGGGCCATCCAGAAGTTGAACAAGAAGGGCGGCTGAAACCCGGGAGGCGTGTCACCCCCGGCCCCACCGGTGGTGCTCAGTCGTCGCGCCGCGCGTGGCCCTTCTTCTTGCCCTTGCCATGGCCATGACGGTGGTCGTCGTCATCCCAGTCATCGTCATCGTCCCGGTCATCGCGCCGGGCCTTCACCTTCTCGTCCACCCTGAGCAGGTTGCGGGAGAAGGCGTCGTACTCCAGATGCAGGTGGCCTCGCGCACCGGGAGCGGCGGCGAAGAACTTCACCTTCCAGATGTCGTTGCCCGTCCGGTGCGCCTCCTTGAGGCGGCAGTCATAGCGGCGCGAGCGACACTCACCGAAGCCCCGGTCCACCGCCTCATTGTAGGACATGGAGGACGGACGCGAGGGCGGAGGAGGCCGCGGGAGCGAGGGGCGGTTCGGCGGGCGCGCATGGAGGTGACAGCCCGACGCGAGCAGCAACCCACCGATAAGCAGCACGATTCTCATGCCGTCATGACGCATCAACCGCACGGAGCTTCAAAGCCACGCGGGGTGTGAGTTGACGACTGGAAAACTACAGTCCGTCGGGAGACGCGAAGGCCACGAAGAGTTCGCCGGTGAGGTACGCGCGCGCACCCTTCGTCGCGGGCCGGAGGAAGTCATTCACCACGGGGCCACCCTGCGCGAGCTGATGCTTCTCCGGGTGCGACAGGTTCATCCGACTGCGGGCCACACCCTTGCTGCCTCGGTGGATGAAGGTGACGGTGCCATCTTCTGCCACACCCTCCACCACGCCGACATGGGTCATCCCGTCATTGCGACGGCCGTCGCGGTTGCGGTCATACGTCTCGCGGAAGAACACGAGGTCTCCGGGACGCGGCGCGCGGTGGTGCAGCCGCTTGCCGTCCGTGGCGCGACGGAAGATGGCGGACACGGCGTTCTCTCCCGCGAGGAAGCCATGCGCGACCAGGTCAATGCCGGCGGAGAGATAGGCCAGACGCACGAAGCCAGAGCAGTCGTTCGGCATGCCCCGGCTGACCTTCGCGAGGTTGCGCTCACCGACGAGCTGCATGGAGCGAGACACGATGAGCCGCGCCAGTTGCATCGGCGTGCGGTACGCATCCCAGAAGCCCTCCATGTCGGTGGCGGGGCGCACGACGAGGGCGACAGCCTCCAGCGCGGCCGCGATGACACCCGTCACCAGGGGGCGCTCCTTCTCCTCGAGGACGACGGTGGACACGACTCGCGGCGCCACCTCTGTGTGCGGCGCTCCCTCGGCGGCTTCCGGCGTCGCCGACTCACCGCTCTTCACCGTCGTGGGCGCCTGAGCGGAAGCCTCGGCCGCGGACTCACCCGGTGTCACCGCCCCCACACCCTCGGCGGCGGGTGCCGTCACGACCTGCTCGGAGGGTGCCACCGCCGCGTGTGACGGGACCTCCAGGGCGGTCCCCACTTCGCGCGACTGCACGGTGGCACAGCCGATGAGAGCGCACAGCGGAACGGTGGCGAGCAGGCGAAGACGGGACAACCGAAGGACCTTCCGAAAGTTGGCGCCGCATTCAATCCCACGTTTTTGGGGGTGCCGCCAAGAACTCGAAGTGTCAGCCCTCCCAGGTGGACAGCAGTGCGCGAACCCGTGCGTACCTCTGGAGGAGTGCGGCACGGTGGGCGCTGAGCATCACCATGGAGCCGATGACGAAGAGGCCCAGGAGGAACAGCGATGCGGCGGCCACGCGGTGGTCCCTCATGCCGAAGCGCACGAGGTTCGCCGCGATGCACGTCACCAGGAACGCGGTGCCCAGGTACACGTAGGAGCGGATGCGCAGGGCGATGCCGAAGCCCACGCCCACCACGCAGAGGAACACGCACAGGAGCATCGCGCTGCCGTCGCTGAACATCAGCGGCTTCCACGCTCCCGCCACGTAGATGACGGTGACGGCCAGCGCGCGCAGCCGCGCGTAGGTGTCCTCGTCGATGGCGCCTCGGAACACGCGCAGCAACGCGAGCAGCGAGAGCCCCGCGGGGATGACGTAGAACTGCGGCTCGCCCTGGCCGGTGCCCTGCCATACGAGGTAGAGCGCCACGTTGAAGGCCACCACCGACGCGAGCGAGGCGACCCCTCGACGCGTCGGATGCGACGCCAGCGCGGCGAAGTGCGCGGCGTGTCCCACGAGCAGGGCCGCCACCTGGAGCGGCTCGCCCCAGGGCGCTGACAACAACCCCGCCAGCGGGAAGAGGTACGCGCCCCACAACGCGGGCCTGCGGAAGACGGCCAGGCTAGAGCCCTCGCGCTGCACGAAGAAGTAGAGGCCCGTGAAGAGGGCGCCCCCGACGAGGGCCGCGAGACTGTCCCCGGTGCTCGGGCTCGTCCCCATGCCCAGCAGGCGCACGGACAGGTAGCCCAGCGCGAGCACGGCCTGGGCGAGGAACGCCGCCGGCTCGTCCTTCTCCACGGCGGCGTGGCGCACCAGCGCGACGAACAGCACCGCCAGCGCGATGCAGGCCACCAGCGCTTCACGCAAGGCATCTCCCGTCGCGCCCAGGAACGACAACCCGAGGAGGACCTCGGTGAGCGCGACGACGGTGAAGCCCAGGCCCACGCCCCGCCGGAGCTTCGCGCCCGCCAGGAACAGCGCCAACGTGGCGAGCACGGCACTGGCCGCGCCGAAGTGCGGGAGGATGAACTCCGAGCCCCGCCCGGACGAGTACACCGCGCCCAGGTGCATCAGCGCGCCGTGCGCCGCCGCGAGTGAGGCCAGCCAGCCGACCACCTCGCGCTCGCGCCGACGCCACACCACCGTCCACGCGGAGGCCAGACCGAAGAGGAAGCACAGCGGCGTCGCCAGGTGCTCCAGGTCTCTCAGCGAGGCCAGCGACAGCAGGGCCAGCACCCAGCCGCCGTGGTGCAGGGCCGCGCCCACGCGCACCCCGCGCGAGTCGAGCACCATGCCCCCCACGCACAGCACCAGGCCCGCGCCACTGATGACGGCGGGGAGCCACAACACCGGCACCGCGGCGACCAGCGAGGCCGCGAGCAGCACGGTGGCCACGTTCGCCATCCACCGCTCACGAGCGACCATCAGCACCAGGGACGTGAGGACCGCGCCCGCCGCCACGTGCGGCGCCAGCGCTCCCGGCCCCGCATCCGCCAGTCGTCCCAGGAGCAGCAGCGCGAGCGCTCCGGCGCTCCCCACCCATAGCGGCTCGCTCCAGGTGCCTTCCAGACCGGGAGTCAGCTTCAACGCCACCGCGCTGAGCGCGCGTTGCACCGCTCCGGACTGGCAGAGGGCGGACAACAGGCCCGCGCCCAGCGCCACCGCGATGACGGCGAGCCCCGTCTCCGGCCTCCACTCCAGGAAGTCATACGCCTCGGTCCGTCCCGCCGTCGCCAGCGCGAGCACCCAGACGGCGGGCACCAGCAGCCACCGGCGCGACAGCAGGAACGCGGACGCCGCCACCACGGCCGCGAGCCCCGCCAGTCGCGGTGGCGACGGGTCATCCAGCACCGGCATCACCGCGATGGCCAGCGCGGTGATGACGGAGGCCCGACGCAGGTAGACATCCGGCGGGCTCCGGAAGAAGGCCCAGACAACGGAGGGCGCATGGTGCTCGGCCAGGGCCAGTGCGAGCAGCATGCTGGTGACGACGGGCCTCGCCTCCGGAATGACGAGCAGCAGGAGCGAAGCGCCGCACACCCGCATGAACGGACGCGGCCCGGGCATCAACGCCAGCGACGCCGTGAGGAGGTACACGGGCACCGGCCCCATCCAGGGCGCCATCATCACCATCGGGGTGAGGCAGGCGAGGGCCAACTGCATCCACAGCGACAGCGCGTCGCGCTCCTTCTCGTCGTTCGAGCGGAGCAGCAGGGAACTGAACGCGGGCACATGCGCGACGGCCCGTGCCACGGCGAGCGACACCAGCGGCAGCGCATACGCCCAGGTGGGCGGAGTGCCGCCCATCGCCAGGAAGCCGACGAAGGCATACGGCACCGCGAGGCTGGCGAAGACGGGCTGCCGGGTGGCGCGCGTCCACAGCAGCGGAAGCAGCATCGCGCCAGAGACCATCCACGCGGGATGCGCATCGTCCCAGCGCACCACCACGATGGCCAACACCAGGGCCGATGCCAGGGTGGCCACCCACGCGAATCGCTTTCCTCCCGCGCCGACGGCCAACACCGCCGGGATTTCCTCCGCCACGGCCAGGAGCCCCAGCACGGCGGACAACCCCAGCAACACCACGGGGCCTTCCGAGTACAGGCCCATCGTCGCATACAGCGCCGCCACCGCGACGCTGAGCCCGGCCGGCATCGCCCGCGCGGTGAGCAGGGCCACGAAGGCCGCGCCGAGCAGGAACATGCCGCCCTGTGAGCTTCTCGCTTCCACCACGGCGACCAGCGGGAAGATCCACGCCACCAGCCCGGCGACCGTGGTGCTCGCGCCGCGCCCCCATCGCGCCGCGCAGAGCGAGGCACCCAGTCCCCAGAGGAGGAACAACCCCAGGGACATCCCCGGCGTCATCATTCCATTCCAGGGCGCATAGAAGTTCGAGATGTCGGGCAGCAGCGCGAAGGCGGCGATGAACACCGCCAGCGGCCGGCTGAGGGGGAACGTGCGCGACACCACGGCGATGGCCGCCGCGGCCAGGAGCACCACCAGCCCCAGTCCACTCACCTGGCCGACGGCACCCGCCACGAAACCGAACAGCGCGTAGAAGACGGCGACGCCACCCAGCAGACGCAGCAGCCGTCCTCGCTCGGCCAGCACCGCCAGGGCGAGCGCGACGAAAACCAGCGAGAACGCCATCGCGGTGGACGAGACCTGGATGGCGAACTTCGGCACGAGGGCCGCCGCCAGGAGGGCGGCATAGGCCATGGCGTACTCACTCCGGAGCGCCCACGCGACGACGAGCGTGCTCACCGCGCACAGCACCGCGCCCGTCATGGCCACGAAGCCGAAGTTGCTCACGAGGCCCATGCAGAAGCCCGCGGTGCCGATGAGCCCCGCGATGGGCGCCAGCAACGAGCGCGTCCGCGCGGTGCACACCGTGCAGACCCCCGCGAGCGCGAGCGACAGCAGACCGGACACGACGGCAGCGGCCGGAACCGAGAGCACGTCGGCGGCCAGCACCGGCACCAGCAGCGACAGCAGCGCGCCCACGACGGTCAGGTAGAAGCGCTCCACCAGCAGACCCGTGACCAGGCACAGGAGGGACAGCCCGAGCACGCTCCAGAAGCCCGGGCGCGTGTCGGGCCCCGCCAGGCCGTAGACGGTGAAGACGACGCTGGCCACGGCGGTGGAGCGGAAGAGCACCTCCGCGAAGGCGATGTCCCGCGCATTGCCCGTGCGCTCACCGCGCCACAGGCGCGACACCGCGAGCACGACGCCGGCGAGGATGAACGGCATCGCCGTCAGGGCGCCGTACTGCAAGGGCAGCTTGCCCGCGTCGGGGTAGCCGAGCGCGGCCTTGAGCGCGGCGATCAGGCGCTTCACGGGGCCAGGGATGAGCTGCCCGCTGGTGGCATAGGCGAAGTAGGACGCCGCATAGGCGGGGTACACCCACGGCAGGCGACCGATGGCGCCGCGAGCCAGGGACACCAGGGTCCACGTGGTGACGGCGGCGGTGACGAACAAGGTCGGCGGCGGCGCGCCGATGGCGGCCACCAGACACATCACCTGGAGCGAGGCCACACCCAGGGCGAGCGGATCCGCCGCGCGCTCGGCGGGCAGCGAGCGGAAGCGCTGCATGGCGGCGAGGAGGAACGCGAGGAAGGGCGCATAGACGCGCACGTCCGGCGGCGTTCCGGCATCGACGAGCGCCACATGGAGGCGGACGGCGTAGACGAGGAGCAGGTAGAGGGGCGCGCCCAGGGCGAAGGTGAGCTCGGCGCCTTCGCGCGGCCTGGCCACGGGTCGCGCGGACAGGAGGAAGAAGAGGACGCACGGGAGGATGTTCAGCCACAGCGCGGTGCCGCCGAGCTTCGCGGCCAGCGGCGCCAGTCCCATCATCAGCGTGCTCGCGACGAGGGCCACCTGGACGAAGGGACGCGAAGGCGCATCGAACGCATCCGCCGGTTTGCGCACGAGGAAGGCCGCGCCCACGGCCCAGCCGAGGAGCAGCGGGATGAGCATCACCGTGTTGACGCCCCCGAGCAGCAGCGCGTCTCCGAACTCCATGGGCCCCAGCGCGATGCCGGCGATCGGCGCGGACGCGGAGCCGATGATTCCGAGGATGCGCCCCGGGTTGCGCAGCGCCTCGCGACGGGCGAGGTACGCGCCCCAGACGGAGAAGCCAGCGGAGTAGCCCACGGTCATGCCGAAGACGGTGAGCGAGCGGGTGACGGAAGACATTCCGGCCCAGCTCTCGAAGACGAAGTAGAGGGTACCCGAGAGGATGAGGAAGGCACCGACGAACCACATGATGCTCTCGTAGAGGAACGGCCTCCACACGCGATTCCACGTGGAGGTTTCCTCGACGAGTCGCGCCGTCGCACTCCGGGGCGGAGGCGCCTCGAACGAAGGCTGTGAGGGGTTCTCGGGCAGAGGGAGCTCTTCCGCCCCGGGCTCTCGCTGCGTTGGAGGCTTCACCCGATTCGGAGCACCGGGACGGGCCTGCTGCGCGGCCGAAGCCTGGTTGCGAGGCGCCGACGTCGCATCACGTCGCGAGGCACGAGCCGCCTCCACGGAAGCAGCCAGCAACCGCGCCGCTTCCTCACCCGAAACCACCGAGGCTCCCGAGGCCGCACGCGCGGCACTCGCGGCGGCTGCGGCCTCTCGCGCCGCGGCGTCCCTCGAAACCACCGAAGGAAGTCGAGCCGGGTCCCGCGGAGAGGCGACAGAGGACTCCACGGCATCCGAAGTCGCGCGGGGCGTCGCATCCGCACGCGCCAGTTCCTCATCCGAGAGCGCCGAGGCCGCGAGGTGCAACCCATCCGCCAGAGCCACGTCCTCGCCCGAAGCCGCCTGGCGCGTCGCATTCGCCTGCGCCACATCCGAAGCCGTGAGCCCTGTCACACCTGACTGCACCGCGTCCGCATCCGCGTGGCGCACCAGGCCCGTCCGCACCGCGTCATCACCCGAAGCCGCGAAGCCGGTCACACCTGACGGCACCACATCCGCATCCGAGTGGCGCACCACACCCGCCTGCACCACATCCGCACCCGAGTGGCGCATCACGCCCGGCCGTGCCGCGTCGTCACCCGGTGCAGCGAAGCCCGTCGCACCTGACTGCAGCGCGTCCGCACCCGTGTGGCGCACCACGCCCGCCCGTGCCGCGTCGTCACCTGATGCAGCGAAGCCCGTCGCACCTGAGTGCAGCGCGTCCGCATCCGAGTGGCGCACCACGCCCGCCCGCACCGCATCCTCGCCCGAAGCCGCGAAGCTCGTCACACCCGCCTGCGCAACATCCGCATCCGTGTGGCGCATCACGCCTGCGTGCGCCGCGTCATCGCCCGAAGTCGCGAAGCCCTTCACACCCGCATGCGCCACGTCCGCATCCGTGTGGCGCACCACGCCCGCCCGCACCGCGTCCTCGCCCGAAGCCGCGTGGCGCATCGCGCTCGCCCGCGCAGCCGCCTCGCCCGTGCCCGCCATCTCCGGCGAAGCCATCACGACCGTCCGCGCCTCGCCAGTGTCCGCGACGCCCTCCACCCGAGCGGCACGCGCCTCGGTCCCCGCGACAGGCGCGGGCGACTCAGCGAGCACGGATAGGAGGATTCGAGACTGCCGCTCGTAGCGTTCGGAGAGGAAGCGCCGGACGTTGGAGGGAACCTCGGAGGAATCCCAGCGAGTCAGCTCGGACAGGAGGAAGTGGACGTGAGCAAGCTCCGCTTCCAGCTCGGAACGGGGGCGCGAGGTCATCGCCGTACCGCACAAGGCGCACCGGCTGAATTGACCCAGGCGCTCCTGTCGGCAGTCAGGGCAGTACATGAGGTTCCCCCTCTACAACGGACATGCCACCCAGAATGCCTGGGTTCTCCCAGGGGAGGAAACCGGGGCCCCACTTCAGGGTGCGCCGGCTGTGTGCCACCTGTGCAGCCGGGTGCACAACAGGTGCGTGCACCCCGACGCACCCGTCAGCCCCCTGGGTCTCTCTGGCCCTTGGTCCGCATCCATGAAACCGTGTGCCCCGCATGAGTACTGACGAACTGCGACTGCGCCCCATTCAGCCCCAGGACGACAAGCACATCGCCTCCATCATCCGCGCGGTGATGCCGGAGTTCGGCGCGGATGGCCCCGGCTTCGCGCTGCATGACGCGGAGGTCGACACCATGTCCGCCGCCTACGCGCACCCCCGCCACGCCTACTTCGTGGTGGAGCGAGCGGGCCGCATCCTGGGAGGAGGTGGCATCGCGCCACTGGAAGGCGGCGACCCCAGCGTGTGCGAGCTGCGCAAGATGTACTTCCTGCCCGAGGCCCGGGGCTTGGGAGTGGGCGAGCGCATGGTGCGCCGCTGCCTCGACTTCGCGCGCGAGGCGTTCTTCCACCGCTGCTACCTGGAGACCCTCGCCTCGATGACCCAGGCCCAGAAGCTCTACCGGCGCCTGGGCTTCACTCCGCTGTGCGCGCCCCTGGGAAGAACCGGGCACTTCGGCTGCGACCACTGGTACGCGCTGGACCTGACGAAGCCGCCCGGCTGACGCGCTCCCCTGCCCTGCCACCGGGCAGGAGGCACCCGCGGACCCGCTCCCGTGAAGGTCCTCATCTTCCCTCGAAACCCAGGGAGGAGAGGGATGGCGACGACACCCCGGAATCGCCGCGCGACAAGCCGTCAGGCCCCGTCCCAGACCAGCACGCGAACCGTGCGAGCACGTCCGGACAACACAGGCGTGGTCACCGAACCCGAGCCGCGCGCCGACAAAGTTCCCTTCGACATCGACGACGTGCTGGCGCGAGTGCGCGAAGCGGTGCGCGGCTTCGCTGACGCGGCGATGTTCGCGCTCGCGGCACGCGGCCACGACAGCCTCTTCGAGCAGCTCGTCGCCTGCATCCTCTCCATCCGCACCCTCGATGAAGTGAGCCTGCCCGCCGCGCTCGCGTTGCTCCAGCGCGCCTCCACCCCCGAAGCGCTCGCGAGCATGCGCCCCGACGACCTCGACGCCCTCATCCGCCCCGTCACCTTCCACGAGGCCAAGGCACACCAGCTCCACGCCATCGCCGTGCGCACCCGGGACGAGTTCGGCGGAAAGCTGCCCTGTGACGCCCAGGTGCTCCAGTCCTTCAAGGGTGTGGGCCCCAAGTGCGCGCACCTGGCGCTCGGCATCGCATGCGGCCACGAAGCCATCAGCGTGGACATCCACGTGCACCGCGTGACGAACCGCTGGGGCTACGTGAAGGCCAACTCACCCGAGGCGACGATGGCGGCCCTGGAGACGCAGCTCCCGCGCAGGTACTGGGTGGAGCTCAATCGCCTGCTGGTGCCCTTCGGAAAACACGTGTGCACCGGCTCGCGGCCCCGGTGCTCCACCTGTCCGGTGCTCGAGTCCTGTCGTCAGGTCGGCGTGACGAACCCGCGCTGACCGTCAGCGGTCATGGCCCACGAGCTGCGTGGCCCTGCGAGCCAACCGTCGCCACGGGTTGGTGCGGCCCCCGTTCTCCAGCGAGATTTCCTTGGAGACACGCAGGTCCTTCGCCCAGCAGCGCTCCATCTTGCGCACGAACTCCGCGTCGTTGATGACGAGCGAGCCCTCGCCCAACTTGTTGAGCGACAGCGAGTCCATGTTGGTGGAGCCCACCACGGCGAGCCAGTCATCCACGAGCATCGTCTTCGCGTGCATCATCGACGGTTGGTACTCGTAGATGCGCGCGCCCGCGTCCAGCAGTCGCTCGTACGTGGAGCGCTGCGAGGCACGGATGACCTTCACGTCATGGATGGGTCCGGGACCCAGGATGCGAAGCTCCACGCCCTGTCGGCACTTCTCCTCCAACTGCTCCAGAATCTCGTTGGGCGGAGAGAAGTACGCGTTGGCGATCCACAGGCGCTCACGCGCGGCGGCGATGACCATGCGCACCATGCGCTCCGCATCCGTGATGCCCAGCTTGCCCGAGCTCTCCACGAAGCACGCCTCGGAGTCACCCACCAGCGCGGGCTCCGGGAAGGTGCTCGGAGGCAGCAGTCCGCCGCCCGACTCCTGCCAGTAACGCGAGAAGGAGAGCTGCATCTCGCGCGCGGCGGGGCCCTCGACACGGACGCTCGTGTCGCGCCACTCCTCGGGCGACTGACCGTTGCCCTCCCAGACCTTCCAGAAGCCGAAGCCACCCGTGTACGCGATGCGTCCGTCGATGATGACCAGCTTCTGGTGCGTGCGCCCCAACAGGCGCCCCATCACCTTGCCCGCGAGCAGCCGGTAGTAGTGAACCTCCACCCCAGCCTCGCTGAGCACCTTCTCCACCTTCTGGTCGAAGTCCTTGTCGCCGCTGAGCTCCTCGCTGCCCACCGGGTCCACCACCACGCGGCACGCGACACCCGCGCGGGAGCGCTCCACCAGCGCCTCGATGATGCGGTCCGACACGTCACACGGCCGCCAGATGTAGACGAGGATGTGGACACTCTCCCGCGCCGCGCGGATGTCCTCCAGCATCCGGTCGAACACCGCGCCGTTGTCGAGCAACTCCAGCCGGTGCCCCGGCATCAACGCGGCGCCGGTGGACTGATACAGGGAGAACGAGAAGCCCTGGGACCCGGGGGGCAGCACGAAGGGGCCATGCATCTCGTGCCTGCCGCGCTCCCTGGCGCCGTCAAAGCCGTGGGCGCCCGGCTGGGGCAGAATCTCCGTCTCCGTGAGGTCCTGGGGCTCGTCCATGACGTGGCAAGCTAGGGACACTCTCCGGCCCCGGCATGCAGGGCCCGCCCACCTGCCCGACAGCCGAGTGCTCTCTCCCATTGCCGCCCGGCGCCATGCTGTCCACACTGCGCCCGTTCCCTCGCCTGCTGGAGTGTCGACTTATGGTGGAAGAGATTCGTCCAACCGCGAAGGAGCTGCTGTCGCTGCCGCGCCTCGCGCCGCTGGTGCCCATGCTGTACGTGGCCTGGACGGACGGAGAGCTGACACCCGCGGAGATACGGATGCTCGGCAACGCGGCCCGCGCCCAGCCCTGGCTGGACCTGCGCTCCACCTCCGTGCTCGCGCGCTGGTTGGACCCGCTGCTGCCGCCCACCTCCAACGAGCTGGCGCTGGTGCGCGAGCACATCCGCGCCGCCGCCACGCGACTGGCCCTCAGTCCCCAGGACAGCCTCGCGGAGCTGGGCGCGAAGCTGGCCGAGCTGGTCTCCGGCACGAAGGAGCTGCCCCCGTCCGTCCCCGAACTGGTGCGCGCGCTGGCCTCCGTGGAGGCGGTGCTGGGTGTCTCCAGCCGGGACGCCGTGCGCGCCCTCGTCCCCTCCGCCGCGCACGAGCCACGCCGCGTCGGCCCCACGGAGCCCACGTCCTTCGCCCCGGAGGCACTGCGCGCGGTGCTGGACCGCAAGTACCCAGAGGTCCGCTCGAAGGTGCGCACGTGGCTGGAGGACCCGGCCTTCCGCCAGCAGCCCACGCAGGACACGGCGAAGCAGCGCGAGCAGGTCTTCGACTGGCTCAAGCAACTGGCGGACGAGGGACTGGGCCGCATCGCCTTCCCGGAAGGTGACGAGGCGGGCGCGGACCTGGGCGCCTTCATCGCCGCGTTCGAGACGCTGGCGTTCTTCGACATGAGCCTCGTGGTGAAGGCGGGTGTCCACTTCGGCCTGTTCGGCGCGAGCATCCTCTTCCTCGGCACGGAGCGGCACCACCGCGAGTACCTGCCGAAGGTCGCCACGCTGGAATTGCCCGGCTGCTTCGCCATGAGCGAGCTGGGCCACGGCTCCAACGTGCGCGACGTGGAGACGGTGGCGCGCTACGACGCGGAGGCCGGGAACTTCCTCGTCCACACGCCGTCGGACTCCGCGCGCAAGGAGTGGATTGGCAACGCCGCGGTCCACGGCCGCATCGCCACGGTGTTCGCGCAGTTGGAGGTGGGCGGCAAGGGCCTGGGCGTTCACGCCCTCCTGGTGCCCCTGCGCGATGAGCGCGGCAGGCTGCTTCCCGGAGTGCGCATCGAGGACTGCGGCCGGAAGATGGGGCTCAACGGCGTGGACAACGGCCGCATCTGGTTCGACCACGTGCGGGTGCCTCGGGAGAACCTGCTGGACCGCTTCGGCCAGGTGAGCGCCGACGGCGAGTACACCAGCTCCATCTCCAGCGACGGGCGTCGCTTCTTCACCATGCTGGGCACGCTCGTCGCGGGGCGGGTGAGCGTGGCGTGCGCGTCGCTGAGCGGGGCCAAGAGCGGGCTGACCATCGCCGTGCGCTACGCGGACTTGCGCCGGCAGTTCGGTCCTCCGGGCGCAACGGAAGTCCGGCTGCTCGACCACCAGACGCACCAGCTGCGCCTGCTGAGGCCGCTGGCGAAGACGTACGCGCTCGACTTCGCGCTGGAGTACCTGGTGGAGCGCTACGTGAAGCGCACGGAGGAGGATTCCATGGAGGTGGAGGCCCTGGCGGCGGGTCTCAAGGCGTATGCCTCGTGGAACGTGACGGCGGTGCTCCAGGAGGCGCGCGAGGCGTGCGGAGGCCAGGGTTATCTGGAAGCCAACCGGCTGCCAGGATTGAAGGCGGACACGGACATCTTCACGACGTTCGAGGGCGACAACACGGTGCTGATGCAACTGGTCGCCAAGAGCCTGCTGACGGACTACCGGCAGCGCTTCGAGGATGACCGCGTCTTCGCGGTGCTCAAGCTCATCGCCGACAGGGCGACGTCGGTGGCGGACCGAAACCCCATCGCGACGCGGCGCACCGGCAGCGAGCACCTGCGCGACGGCGACTTCCAGCTCCGGCTCCTGCGCTACCGCGAGGAGGACCTGCTGGCCTCGGTGGCGAAGCGGCTGCGCAAGCGGATGTCCGCGGGCGTGGAGGCGTTCAGCGCCTTCAACCAGGTCCAGGCACACCTGGTCGCGCTGGCGCACGCGCACATCGAGCGGGTGGTGCTGGAGCAGTTCCTCCACGGCGTGGCGGCGGTGAAGGACGAGGGGCTCAAGGTCGTCCTGGGACGGCTGTGCGACCTCTATGGCCTGTCGTGCCTGGAGTCGTCGAGCGGCTGGTTCCAGGAGAACGGGCTCATGGAGGGCAACAAGGCCCTGGCCATCCGCAAGGAGGTCGTGAAGCTCTGCACGGAGCTGCGTCCGGACGCGGTGGCGCTGGTGGATGCCTTCGGCATTCCGGACAGCTGCCTCGCCTCGCCCATCGGCCTGGGGCACCTGTCGCCCTGACGTGCGGTGAACACTCGGGGACCTCGGGGGGCTGACGGCCTGGGCGGCGCTGCGCAGCTTCCCAGGCCATGAAAAGCCCCGCGACGACGATGTGGCTCTGCGTGCTCGGAATGCTGTCCGCGTGTGCGTCCGTGTCTCCGGTGGAGCGCGCCGCCGCGCTGGAGGAGCAGAACCGCCAGCAGGCGCGACGGCTCACCGAGGAGCTCTACAACCTGCGCAAGCTGGACCGCGTCGCGGAGCTGTTCTCCGAGGACTACGTGGACCACTCCACGGGAGCGCCCACGGACGTGGTGGGCCCGGCCGCCGTGCGCCAGCAGGCCGAGGCAACGTTCCAGGCCTTCCCGGACCTGCGCTTCGACGTCCTCCACGTGGTGGCGGACGGAGACATGGTGCTGGTGCACTGGAAGGCCGAGGGCACGGACGTGAAGCACCCGGACGACACGGGCAAGCCCCGTCCCCTCGCGCTGAACGGCCACTCGCTCTACCGGATGCGCGACGGCAAGGTGGTGGAGTCCTGGGACATCTCCGACCGCCTCGCCCCGCTCCTGCAACGCGGCTACAGAATCGTTCCGCCCCAGCAGTGACGTGGCGTCACTGCAGGACGGCGGGCGCCTGGAAGACCTCGCCGTCGCGGCCCTCCACGCGCAGGCTGGCGCCGTCGGCGGGGCTCACCTTCAGCTCCACGCGAGGCTGACCCCGGCGGTCCACCAGCATCAGCCCCGGCGAGCCGTGCTCATCCGCGCCCAGAATCGCGCGAGGCCGCCCGTCCGCGTCCGCCAGCTCCAGCCGCGAGGAGCCGTCCACCTGGAGCCCCACCGCGAACAGGTCCACGCCACCGGGCTTGGACAGCGTCAGGCGCGGCGCTTCATCCGAGTACACGGTGAGTTCGGCCAGGGACTCGCCGCCGGCCGTGGAGAAGCGCAGCCGGGGCGAGCCATCCACCGCCACGCCCAGCAAGGCGCGCGGACGTCCCGCGCCGTCATGGAGCACCAGCCCCGCAGCACCCGAGTCATCCAGCCCCAGCGAGGCCCGGCGCTGGCCCTGGGCATCGTTGAGCACCAGGCGCGAGGCCACCAGCTCTCCCCCCAGCGTCGGCGCGGGCTTCAACGCCGCGGTGCCCAGCCCCACCCCCGCCAGCGCGAGCGCCGAGAAGGTGAGTCCCTGCAACCGCCGACAGCGGCGCTCCAGTCGCTCCAGCCGCGCATCCACCGAGTCCATGTCGAGCCTCTTTCTGACCGGACCCTGCACGCCCGGAGTCGGGCAGGTTAGCGGAAGAGGGACGGGCGCGCGCCCCACACCCAGAGACAAGGACCATCATCCACCCGCCGAGCCCAGGACAGCCGTTGCCCGGGCCCGAAGGGAAGCCACGTCAGATGTCGACGTCGCTCGAGTCGGCGGTGTTGTAGTCCCGCACGTCGCGCCGGATGGAACGACCCCGGCCGAAGAGGAAGCCCAGCTTGAACTGGACAAAGCCTCCCTCGAAGCCCGCGCCCAGCTCCGAGCTGGAATCCGTGGTGTTGAACTCACCGACGATGGGGACGGAGATGCCCACCTCGGGCATCAGGCGGAAACCCTCGGTGACGCGCAGCGCGTAGCCCACCGAGGCCCCCACGCTCAGGAGATTTACCGCCGCGTTTTCGGTGGAGCTGCCCGCGGCGATTCGCGTCGCGGACACGCGAGGCCCCAGCACCAGCTCCGAGCCACCCGCCGTCTTGAAGCCCACCAGCAGGGGCACCGCCACGTTGACGTAGCTGCCAATGGCGTCGTCGACGTTCCCCAGGAAGACGCCCATCACCGAGGGCGCCAGGGAGATGGCCAGGTTCGGGTCATCGGGGGTGGTGAGCAGGAACTTCGACTGGAGTTCGGCCAGCGACGAGCCGAAGCGCACGCCCAGGTCCAAGCGCTCCGTCACGCCGAAGCGCGCCGCGAGGTCGATGTGTGGATAGTAGACGCCAGCCGCCCCGCTCTCACCAATGACGGCGGCGCCCCCGACGCCCGGCTCGATGGCGAACTGGAACTTGCCCGCGCCCAGCGTGTCGGCTGTCTGGACATGACTCACCGAAACACAGCCGGTCCCCCCCAAGCCCCCGCACAGCGCGGCGACGACCACGGCACGACGCATCATCTGGATCCGCCCCACGTCCAAACGCCCCCTCATTGGAACGTTGCGAGGGCTCCCGACGTTGAGGGGTTCTGAACATTCACCGGGAATATCCAGACACCTTTTTGCCAGAACCTGTCGCCCCCGGGGCTGACAGCGGGGTGTCGGCAACGCGAGAATGAGGCGATGAGACAGCTCGACCAGGAGCGGTTGCTGGGAGCCTACCGGGCGACGCGGTATGTCATTCGCCCCCATGGTTCCACGGAAGGCGTGGAGCAGGTGCTGCGAGTTGGAAGGCTGCACCCCGCCCTCGACGCCGCCCTGGCGGCACGGGGGCATCGGGAGTGGGCCTTCCTGACAGCCTGGAATCCGGGTTCGCGCCCTCGGGGCAAGGACGAGAACCAGCGCGCGCAGGAGCGGCTGACCTCCCAGCTCATCGCGGGCGGCTGGGTGGTGGCGCCCGCCATCGGTGAGGCGGAGGACGGGAGCTGGTCCGAGCAGAGCCTCTTCGTGCCGGGCCTGCCCCGCGCGGAGGCGGAGCGCTTCGGCCGCGCCCACGGACAGGTCGCCGTCCTCGTGGGCCGCACCGGGGGGCCCGCGGAGTTGCTGCTGTGCGGCGGCGAGGCGCCGCCACCCGCTCCTTGAAGCAGGGCGATGAGTCGCAACCCCGTGTCGAGACGAAGTCGAGGCGCGAGCTTCACCGTGCCGCCATGAAGGGCGCGCCATCCTCCACGAACCTGAGTAGGCTCCCCCTCCCCGTTCGTTGGAGTTCCGTCGATGCCTCAAGCCACACCGCGCTCGTCACTTCCGGGAGCGCGCCCCAGCGTCTTCCTGCTCGCCGGAGCGTTTGTCACCGGCATGTTCCTCTTCGCCCATGGCGGCTGCGGAGGTGACGAGTGCCAGGACGCCGCCGACTGCCGTGAAGACAACGGCACACCGGCCGAGGGAAAGGAGTGGGTCTGCGACGACAAGCGCTGCGAGCAGCACCCCGTCCTGCAGCCGCCTCCGGACGCGGGGACACCCGACGCGGGGACATCCGACGCGGGGACATCCGACGCGGGGACGTCCGATGCGGGGACGTCCGACGCGGGGACGCCCGACGCGGGGAAGCTCGACGCGGGTCCCACCACGGTGAGCGTGCAGGTGCTCGCGTTCAATGACTTCCACGGGCAGCTCGAGGAGCCCGCGAGCCAGATTCTGGCGGGCGTGGCCCCCGACGGTGGGCCGGTGCGGGTGAACGCGGGCGGCGTGACGTACTTCGCCCGGCACATCGCGGCCCTGCGGGCCACCAATCCGAACACGGTGGTGGTGGCGGCGGGAGACCTCATCGGCGCCTCGCCGCTGGTGTCGGCGCTCTTCCACGACGAGCCCACCATCGAGGCGATGAACCTGATTGGCCTGGACCTGGTCGCGGTGGGCAACCACGAGTTCGACGAGGGCAGCACGGAGCTGTTGCGCATGCAGTCGGGCGGCTGCCACCCGGTGGATGGCTGCCTGGACGGGGATGGCTTCCCGGGCGCGAAGTTCAAGTACCTGGCGGCCAACGTGGCCACGGGCGTGGACCGCACGCTGTTCCCCCGCTACGACGTGCGCGAGTTCGAGGGCGTGAAGGTGGCCTTCATCGGCATGACGTTGGAGAACACGCCGGAAGCCGTCATCCCCACGGGCGTGGCGGGGCTCACCTTCAAGGACGAAGTGCAGACGGTGAACGCGCTGGTGCCGGAGCTGCGGCAGCAGGGCATCGAAGCCATCATCGTGGTGGTGCACCAGGGCGGCAATCCGGCCCCGGGCTCGCTGGTGAACGAATGCAAGGGCGCGGGTGCGGACGGCCTCATCTCAGGTGCCATCGTGGGCATCGCCAAGGGCCTCAACGACGCGGTGGATGTCATCGTCAGCGGCCACACGCATCAGGCCTACAACTGCGTCATCGATGGCAAGGTCGTCACGAGCGCCTCGTCGATGGGGCGGCTCGTCACGGACATCGACCTGACGTTGAGCAAGGCGACGGGCGACGTCGTGGGGGCGCGAGCGAACAACGTCATCGTCACTCGCGACGTGCAGGAGGTCGGCGCGGTGAAGGAGCTGGTGACGAAGTACCAGGGGCTCGTCGAGCAGCGGGCCAACCGGGTCATCGGCTGGGTGGCGCAGACGCTCAGGTCACAGACGGACTCCGCGGGCCAGTCCACCCTGGGCTTCGTCGTCGCGGACTCTCAGTTGGAGGCGACGAAGCCCGCGAACCTGGGTGGGGCGCAGGTGGCCTTCATGAACTCGGGCGGCCTGCGCGCGGACATCGGCCAGGGAGAGGTCACCTACGGCGAGGCCTTCACCACGCAGCCGTTCGGCAACAGCCTGGTCACCCTGACGCTGACGGGCGCGCAAATCGAGCAACTGCTGGAGGGGCAGTGGCAGCCGTCGGGAGCCACCATCATGCTGCTTCCGTCGGCGGGCTTCACCTATGCGTTCAGCGCGTCGGCGCCCATCGGAAACCGCGTCGACCCGGCGTCCATCCGGATCAACGGCGTGCCAGTGAGCCTGACGGCGGAGTACCGCGTCACCGCGAACAACTACCTCGCGAGTGGGGGTGATGGCGTCGAGGTGCTCCCCGAGGGGACGAACCGGCTGGGTGGCGCCGTGGACAGCGACGCGATGGAGGCCTACCTGAAGGCGCACAGCAGCGCGGCGAGCCCCTTGCCCGCCCCGGCGTTGAATCGCATCACCGCGCTGCCGTAGCGGCCGGCTCCGGCCGCGTCAGGGGACGGGTCCTCGCCCCTGACCGCCGGAGGGCACGTCCTCTCCCCGTCCGGGGACGTTGTCGGGGGTGGTGGTGGAACCCGGGAGGATTTCAATCTCCTGGGCGCGCGTCACCCGGCGGGCAATCTCGTCGAACTCCAGCTCCACGCCCCGGCCGGGCTTGTCCTTCAAGCCGAAGCGGATGCGCCAGAGGTTGGGGCGGATCTCCACGGCCTCGCCGGCCTGGGCCAGGACGAAGCTGTTGTTGCGGGCGTATTCCTCACCGGCCTGGATGACGTCGCGCTCGCCCAGCTCCGCCTGCACGGAGGCCGAGGAGGGGGGAACGGGCGGGCGACCGGTGGGCCCCACGCAGCCCACTCCAAGCAGGATGGCGGCGGGCAGCAGGAGTCGACGGAGGGTGCGCGAGCAGGGCCAGGACATGTGTCCAAGTTTGGGCATCGGCCAGGACACTCGCAGCCAAGGGAGCGGGCACGGCGGCGCGCGGGTTTCGCGCCTGCTCGGTGCACCAGCGGAGGACCTGCGCGCGGCGGGGGGCGGAATCAACGGGCGGGCTCGAAGCACCCACCCGGCCCCCGCTCCGCCATGAGAGCGGGGGCGGTGCGACGCTACTTCGCGGACGGGGACGGAGAGATGATGCGCTGCTTCTCCACGACTTCGTCGATGAGGCCGTACTGCCGGGCATCCTCGGCGCTCATGAAGTAGTCGCGCTCGGTGTCCTTCTCGATGCGCTCGACGGTGTGGCCCGTGTGCTTGACGATGAGGCCGTTGATGTAGCTGCGCAGGCGGAGGATTTCCTTGGCCTGGATGTCGATGTCCGTGGCCTGGCCCTGAGCGCCGCCGAGCGGCTGGTGAATCATGATGCGGCTGTTGGGCAGGGCGTAGCGCTTGCCCTTGGCACCGGCCAGCAGCAGGAGGGCGCCCATGGAGGCGGCCTGTCCCACGCAGATGGTGGACACCGGACACTTCACGTACTGCATGGTGTCATAGATGGCGAGGCCGGCCGTGACGGAGCCACCGGGCGAGTTGATGTAGAGGTTGATGCCCTTGTCGGGGTCCTCGGACTCGAGGAAGAGCAGCTGGGCGACGATGATGTTGGCCACGTCGTCGTTGACGGGCGTGCCCAGCATGATGATGCGGTCCTTGAGGAGCCGGCTGTACAGGTCATACGCCCGCTCGCCGCGGTGCGTGGTCTCAATGACGAAAGGGACGTTCATGGCTTTCCTACCCTAATCGTCCTGTCGCCCTCGCGCCCGCTCGTTCTTCCCGCAGCGTGAGCTGGCCCACGGTTGGGACGGGGATGGCCCCCCGGATGCCCCTCGGTGGGGCGTCCAGGCGGGGTGTAGGACACGGGCGGCCTACAGGCCGGTCATCTTCTCCGGGCGGACCCATTGGTCGAACTGCTCGGAGGTGAGCAGGCCCAGCGCCACGGCGACCTCCTTGAGCGTCTTGCCTTCCTTGTGGGCCTGCTTGGCGATTTTCGCGGCGTTGTCGTAGCCGATGTGCGGGTTGAGGGCGGTGACGAGCATGAGGCTGCGCTCCAGGTTCTCCTGGATGCGGGCGCGGTTGGGTTCGATGCCGACGGCGCAGTTGAGCCGGAAGCTGCGCATGCCGTCCGCGAGCAGCCGGCAGCTCTGCAGGACGTTGTGGATGATGAGGGGCTTGAAGACGTTGAGCTCGAAGTTGCCGGAGGCGCCGCCGATGGAGACGGCGACGTCGTTGCCCATGACCTGGGCGCAGAGCATGGTGAGGGCTTCGCTCTGGGTGGGGTTCACCTTGCCCGGCATGATGGAGCTGCCCGGCTCGTTCTCCGGGATGGTGATTTCGCCCAGGCCGGAGCGGGGGCCCGAGGACAGCCAGCGGATGTCGTTGGCGACCTTGAAGAGGACGGCGGCCAGGCCCTTGAGGGCGCCGTGGGCCTGGACGAGCGCGTCGTTGGCGGCCAGCGCCTCGAACTTGTTGGGGGCGGTGACGAAGCCGAGGCCGGTGAGGCGGGCAATCTCCTTCGCGACGCGCTCGGCATAACCCTTGGGAGCGTTGAGGCCCGTGCCGACGGCGGTGCCACCCAGCGCGAGCTCATGCAGGTGCGGCAGCGTCCGCTCCAGGTGCGAGCGCGCGAGGTCCAGCTGGGCGACGTAGCCGCTCAGCTCCTGGCCCAGGGTGAGGGGCGTGGCGTCCTGGAGGTGGGTGCGGCCAATCTTCACGACGTCCATGAAGGCGCGGGACTTGTCGGCGAGGACATCGCGCAGGGCCTTCAGTTCGGGGAGGACGTACTCGACGATGGAGGTGGCGGCGGCCACGCTCATGGCGGTGGGGAAGACGTCGTTGGAGCTCTGGCCCTTGTTGACGTCGTCGTTGGCGTGGACCTTGCGGCCCTCGCCGCGCTCTCCGCCGAGCAGCTCCGAGGCGCGGTTGGCGAGCACCTCGTTGGTGTTCATGTTCGTCTGGGTGCCGCTGCCGGTCTGCCAGACGGACAAGGGGAACTCGGCGTCGTGTTTGCCGTCGAGGACTTCATCGGCGGCGCGGACGATGGCATCGCCCTTCTCGCGAGCCAGGCCGCCGTTCTCCACGTTGACGAGGGCCGCGGCCTTCTTGACGAGGACGAGCGCGCGGATGAGGCCGGGGGGCATGCGCTCGGTGGAGATGGCGAAGTTCTGGAGGCTGCGCTGGGTCTGCGCGCCCCAGAGGCGGTCGGCGGGGACTTCGATGGGGCCGAAGGTGTCCTTCTCGATGCGAACGTTCTGGGTGCTCACGCGCGGGGCTCCTGGCGAAAAGTGTCCGTGAGCCCACGAATAACAGGCTGGAGCCGTTGGCACCCGGAAGGTGTGTGGACCGTCGCTCCGTGAGCAATCCGGGTGTCAGCCGTGAGCCCGTCGGCTGTCGTCGGGGGCCTGCTCGCGCTCGTGGGGTCCGTAGTCGCGAAGGACCGTGGCGACGCGCAGGCGGTAGTCGGCGAAGACGGACTCCCGGCCCCGGGCCTGGGCGGCGCGGTGGGCCTCGAGCTGTCGCCATTGCTGGACGGCGGCCTCGTCCCGCCAGAACGAGAGGGAGAGCAGCCGGTCTGGCGAGGACAGACTCTGGAAGCGCTCGATGGAGATGAAGCCGTCGATGCGAGCCAGCAGCGGCCGGAGCTGGTCGGCCAGGTCCAGGTACTCACGCTGTCCGTCAGCGCTGAGCCGGGCCTCGAAGATGACGGCAATCATGGTTGAGCCTCCGGGAGGACAGCAGCGGCGAACACGGGGATGCGAGAGTTGAGCGAGGGCATCCACGCAGCCCCGAGGACGGCCGCCCGAAGCGCGCGAAGGTCCGAAGAGAGCAGCGTCAGGAGGGCGCCATGAGCCATGGACTTCGCGAGCCCATCACCAGGGCAGGCATGAGCGCCCGCGCCGAAAGCAAGCGCCCGGGGATGTGTCCGGTGGAGGTCGAACCGCTGCGGTTCCGGATGAAGGGCGGGGTCACGGTTGGCGGCGGCGAGGACGACGAGCACGGCATCCCCGGAGGCCATGGCCTGTCCGGCGACAACGGCGTCATCGGCCAGGAACCGTCGGGTGTTCTGGACGGGGGATTCGAACCGGAGCACCTCGTCGAGAAACGAAGGAAGCAGCGACACGTCGTCCCGCACCTCCATGAGCAGCGAGGAGTCCGTGAACAGGGCGCGAAGGGCCTGCCCCAGCAACCCCGCCGTGGCGTCATGCGTCTGCAAGAGCAGACCGATGGCATTGGCGACCACCACCTCCGAGGAGTCCTGGGGCCCCAGCGAGGCCGTCTCATGGGCCAGCACAGCCAGGGGGCCGCCGGACGAGCCCGGTGCGAGCTGGGCCTCCAGCGCGGAGCGAAACACCGAGAGCAGAGACCGCGCGGCCAAGGTCGCGGGCCCCAGGGTGTCCGGGTGGGCGCCGGGAACGATGCAGCGCACGAAGTCCCGCGTCCAGGAGGCGACCTGGGGGAGCGACTCGGAGGAAAGCCCCAGCAGCTCACCGAGCACGTACACCGGGAGCAGAAAGGTCAGCGTGTGACTCGGAGCCGAAAGCGAAAGCTGTCGGGTCCAGCGCCCGGAGACCTCGATGACCCGAGGCGGCGCCCACGTGCGCAGCAGCGCGACGAGGGCGCGCCGTGCGAAGGCGTGAGAGGAGCCGTCGTTCATGCGAGCAAGGCGTCGGAACACCTCGCCGGGAGCCGACCCGAGCAGGGCGCGAGGAACCGGTTCGGAGACAGGACGGACGCGACAGGAGGGGTGGGTGAGCACCGCCTGAACGGCCTCGGAGCTGGAGGCGATCCACAGGCGAAGGGAGTCATCCCAGTACAGGGGTCGTCGGGAGACGAGGTCCGCGTAGAAGGGGTACGGGTCCGGGTGGGTCGCGGCGGCGATGGGGTCCAGAGGGGGTGACATCCGGAGTCCTCGAACCGCCGTGCATTCCGGGATGGAGTGCGAAGCGGTGAGGAGCTTCTACGGGTCCCCGAGGACGAACGTTTCGGTGCGGACCGAAATGAGCCGAAGGGTGTGCACCAGCGCCATGTGCCGCAAGGGAGCGGGACGGCCGGCGTGGGGGGCCCCGTCCGCTGACGGGGGGACCCGCGCCGAGCCGAGGGGCCCGCGAGCCGTGTCTACCGTGGCCGCGGGCCCGTGAATCCGCGCCCTCAAACCCGGCGCTCGACCCGAGAAGCTTCCGACTGCCCGAGTCCCGACAGCCACTCCATCGTGCGCTGCAGCGGGGCCTGCCCCACCGGAGACGAAGGAGTGAAGCCCCAGAGGAGCAGATAGACGAGGGGCAGCGTGCCGCCGGAGAACAGGGTGGCGATGACGAGCGCCACGCGGACCAGCGCCACGTCGATGCCCAGCTCGCGAGCCAGCATCGCGCACACGCCCGTCAGCGCCCGTCCTTCCACACCCCGGTGAAGCCGCTCCCCTCGCGTCCCGCAGCGAGGGCACTTCGCCGCTTCCGCCCTCATCTCCTCCGCGCATCCCGAGCACCGCTTCATCGCGTCCATGACCTGTCTCCCCAGAGGGGCAACCCCCTTGGCGTCAAGCACCCTCATCCCTACCTACGCACCCTGGCGTCGCTGATTGCATCCC